>NZ_JBSHFH010000033.1:0-91249 GCF_053617235.1 Streptomyces sp. NPDC055749
GTCCCCAGCCAAAAAGGCTGGGGACCACCCCGGATAAGTGAGTGGAGCTTCCGCTGCCTACCAGCGGTACCAGCGGCCACGACGGCCACCGGCCCCGGCAGAACGCATGATGAAACCGAGCAGCCACACAGCCAGCACGATCACAGCCACGATCCACAGAGCCTTCAGCGCAAAACCGGCACCGAAGAGAACCACAGCGAGCAAAAGCACGAGAAGCAGGGGGACCATATTTATCAACCTCCAGAGCTTCATGTGCCCTGCCGATCCCGCATCATGCACCCGAATTGATGGGTTGCGAATTCACGCAACGACGGGGAACTCGCGGGAGCACAACGGGCTACACGTGCCCCGGCCCCTGTGACGCGTCAGGCGGGCAGGGACGCGAGCCAGTCCGTCAGGTGCTGGTTGATCTCGGCAGGGCGCTCCTGCTGGATCCAGTGGCCGCAGCCGTCGATGATGTGAGAAGACGTCAGCCTGGGCAGCGTGGTGGGGTACGCCTTGATCGCATCGGCCATCCAGGTCGTGGAGGCGTCCAGGCCACCGCCGATGAACAGGGACGGCTGGGTGATGGGGGCGCCATCGAAGTCGGCGAGGTCCTCCCAGTCCCGGTCCATGTTCCGGTAGCGGCGCAGCGCCCCGCTCATGCCGGTCCTCTCGAACTCGCCGGCGTAGAAATCGAGGTCGCTCTCGCCGAGCCAGGCGGGCCGGGGCCCGTTGGGGAAGCGGTCGCGCAGCGTCCCGCCGCGGGCGACGAAGTGTGGGTCGGATGCGTCGGCGCCAGGCATGGTTTCGCCGTCCAGGGCAGCGTAGAAGCCTGCGAGCCAGCCGCGTACGTCGGGCTCGATCTCCGCTTCGGCACGTCCTGGTTCCTGGAAGTAGGAGACGTAGAACTCCTCGTCGCCGCCCATTTGCGCAAAAATCTCACTGGGCCTCGGCCCACTGCGCGGGGCGTACGGAACGCTCAGGAGCCCCACCGCGCGGAAGACATCCGGCCTGACCAGGGCCGAGTTGGCGGCGATGGTCGCCCCCCAGTCGTGGCCGACGATCACCGCGGACTCTTCGCCCAGGGCGTGCACTACTGCGACGTTGTCCTCCACGAGCTCCAGCATTCGGTACGCGTCGGTGCCGGCGGGTTTGGAGGAACGACCGTAGCCACGGACGTCGATGGCCACGGCGCGGTACCCCGCTGCCGCGAGGACGGGCAGCTGGCGGCGCCAGGAGTACCAGGATTCGGGAAAGCCGTGCACGAGCAGCACCAGTGGCCCGGAGCCCTGCTCCACCGAGTGGATACGGCCTGTCGGCGTGGGAATCAACCGGTGAGTGGTGTCTGTGGCCTGCTGCGACATGAGTTCTCCGATGCTCTCGATGCGCCGTGTGCCATGTACCGAGGCCCGGCGCCATGTGCCATGTGCCATTTTGCGGTGCCATGTACCCGAGGCTGGCTCTCTGATCATGCAAGGGATGACTGGGCGCGGCGAGCTTTGTTGCTGCTTCGGCAAAACGGCACTGGGCGCCATCTCTCGTGACGCGGTTCGTGACGCGGTTACGGCACCAGGCCCGCGATCACGGTGTGTGGCAACGAGGTGTTGGCAGCCGCGGCTTCCACCACTCGACGGTCGGTGTCGGCAAGCAGTTCCACGATGGTCGACGCCGGAAGCGCTGGATGACCGGCTGCCAGGGGCCTCGCCTGATCGTCTGCCAGGCACGCCAGCAGCGCCGCGGGCGTCGCGCGGCGATGCCGGGCAATCTCGCGGAACGCCTTCTGCACCGGGGGTATGTGCCGGGTCAGGTCCTCCAGCAGGGCGGGAGTCGCGTCGGGGTTGGTCGCTGCCTTGGCGACGACCCGGACTCCATGCCGGTCGACCATGGCGCGCAACCGGGCGTCCGACAGGCCCGGGTGCGGAGCGATGGACTTCACCACTTTCGCGTCGGGGTCGTCGGCCAGCGTGTCGCGGATCCCGGGTGGCAGATCTCGTCGCTGGGCGAGCAGCATGCGCGCGGACGGGTTCGGCGAGTGGGCCAGTTCCTGGACTTCGGCTGGAGTGGCGGCGGTGATCCGCGGCAGCAGGGCGGCGCCGATTCTGGTGGCGCGGGCCAGGTGGGTCAGCACATCGAGCGGGACGTGCGGGTTGTGTGCCAGGCTGCGCCGCACCTCGTGGTCACTGTCGTCGGCCAGCGTACGGATCACGGCGTCGTCGATCGCGGGATTCCTGGCAACGTCGGCCCTGACACCGGGGCAGGCATCCGCGGCGAGCCGTCGGCACACCTCCAGGGGCAGGTCGGCTCGCGCGGCGAGTGCCCAGCGCAGCAGCATCGACGGATGGTAGGCGAAACCGATGACTGCTTCGGTGGGCGTGGCCGGGTTCCGCAGTGCGGCCTCGTGGATGTCGTGCAGGGTGGACTCGTGGGAGCCGTCGCAGGAGGCGCCCGGCATCAGGTCGCAGTCGAGCCGCGGGCACTCGGGACCGTGTACGTACGGCGTCTCCTCCCGGTCGCAGACCAGGCATCGCTGCGCGGGAGGCAGACCCTTGCCTGTGATCAGCGCCGCCAGCACGGACGGGGGCGCCGCCTCGTTGAGCGCCACGGAGCGGCGTACCTCTGCGTGCTGATGCTCCGCGAGCCGGGCGGACATGTGCGGCGTGGTCCACGACGCGAGTTCCGCGACGACTCGTACGTCTGCGTCCGCGGCGAGAGTCTCCACCACGTCGGCAGGGAGGTCCGGGCAGGCCGCCAGCTTCTCCCTGTGCTCATGAGCCGGGGCCGCCGCGAGCAGCCGCGCCCATTCCGGGCCGCCGGCACCGGCACCGGCATCGAGCAGGGCGAGGGCGGCGAGCGGCTGTGCGACGGGATCGATGTCGGCGGCGGTCAGGTGGCCCTCGTACGCAAGGTGCACAGCACTCTCCGTGACGCGCGAGGCCAACGCGACAGCCTGCGCGTGGCTGAGGTCCGCACGGTAGGCGAGAACGTGGCCCACCTCGTCATCCGCGACCGCGATCAGACGGTCGACCAGTTCGGACGGCAGGGCTTCATTGGCGGCGAGCCCGCACAGGACGTGATTCACAGAGGGCATACTGCCCGGGTCCCGGCCGACCGGCTCGTGAATTTCCGGTTCACGTGATGCGAGGGGGGTGAGCGCCATCAATTCAGACGTCATTGGCGCGGCTCGAATTCCGGTGTGCTCGCGGCGGACCGAGTTCGACGCGGGCGTGCGAATGTGCACGGGCGAGTCCTTCTCGCCGTTCAGAATAGGCGTATCCACCGAGCGAGTGTCCGACGACCAGGGCCGGTCCGCGGTCGAGCGACGCCATAGCCCGTAACTCCTCTCGGAGCGACGTGAGTTGCAGGCTCAGCTGCCCCGCACTGAATCGCGTTCCGCGGACGAGGGCGAGGGCGAGGGCGAGGGCGATAGATGATGCGTCACCTGTCGGCGTTCAGCGGGACGGTGTCACCATGCCCGCCTCGTAGGCGAGGATGACGAGATGGACCCGGTCGCGGGCGTCGAGTTTGGACAGCAGGCGTGCCACGTGGGCCTTTGCCGTGGACACGCTGATGCAGAGCCGGGCGGAGATCTCGCTGTTGGACAGACCGCGGCCGATAAGCGTCAGCACCTCGCGCTCCCGATCCGTGATGCCCTCGACCGTACGCGGCCGGGGAGCGGGTTCGGGTCGTGCGGCGAACTCCTCGATCAGACGGCGGGTGACACTCGGAGCGATCAGGGCGTCTCCGGCGGCGACCACACGGACCGCGGCGAGGATGTCGTCCAGGTCCATGTTCTTGACGAGGAATCCGCTCGCACCGGAGCGCAGGGCCGCGTACACGTAGTCGTCGTCGAACGTGGTGAGGATCAGGACTCGTGCCGGTGTGATGTCGGCCGCGATCGTCCTGGTGGCCTCGATGCCGTCCATGCCGGGCATACGGATGTCCATCAGCACCACGTCGGGGCGTGTGTCCCGGACGAGTTGGACTGCTTCGGCGCCTGTCGCGGCCTCTCCGACGACGCGGATGTCGTCGGTGTCGGACATGAGCACGCGCAGCCCGGAACGTACCAGCGGCTGATCGTCTGCGAGCACGACACGGATCGTCACGGCAGGTGGGCTCCTTCGGGCAGGGGAAGCCGCGCCGCCACACGGAAGCCGCCTTCGGGTCGCGGCTCGGCGGTGAACTGACCGCGCAGCAGGGTGACTCGCTCACGCATCCCGACAATGCCAAAGCCGGTGGCGCCGACGGCGCCCGCCGCGAGGCCGCCGGGCCCGTCGTCCGAGACCTCGACGGACAGCTCACCGCGCCGGTAGTCGACGGTGACGTGGCAGTCGGTGGTGCCGGAGTGACGTACGACGTTGGTGAGCGATTCCTGGATGATGCGGTAGGCGGCGAGTTCGATGTCGGCGGGCAGCGTGCGCCGTTCTCCGCGCCACCGCAGGTCGACTCGGATGCCGGTGCTCCTCGCCGACTCGGTCAGGCGCTCGATGCTGTCCGCGTCCAGGCCGGGCGTCGGCTCGCGCGGTGCGGAACCCGGCGCGAGGTCGGATGCGGAGCCCGGTGCGGAACCCGGCGCGGAGCCCGAATCCGCGCGGCGCAGCGCGCCCAGCGTTCGCCCCAGACCGGCCAGCGTCTCCTTGCTGGTGGCCTCGATGGCGGCGAGCGCGTTGCGCGCCTCGTCCGGCTGCGTATCGATGACGCGCCTGCCCACTCCGGCCTGGATGGCGATGACGCCGACGCTGTGCGCGATCATGTCGTGCAGCTCACGTGCGATCCGGAGCCGTTCCGCGGTGACGGCCTGGGTGGTGGCCTGCGCGGTGGCCTGGGCGTGCAGCACCTCTGTGTGCTGCCGGCGCTCGCGGGCCGAGTCACCGGCCGTCCATGCGGCAGCGAGTGCGAAGCCGAGGAATGCCAGGGTCTCCACGTGCGGGCCCGTCCCCGCCCGGAGGTGGAGCGCGAACACCGCTTGGGCGCCCATTGCCATGGCGGCGGCGCTGAGCGAGATCCTGCGCGGGCGTGTGGCCGCGATGTAGGCGACTGCGAGGTCGCCGATCAGCACCTGGAGCAGGCCGAGCTCGGTCATGCTCCTCGCCGCAGCCCCGGCCAGACCACCGGCCAGCAGCACCGCCAGGGCGGGCAGCGGTCTGTGCCGCAGCCGAGTCGCGGTGTACGCCGTGAGTACGGTCACCAGGAGGAGCATGGGGGCGGAGAAGCCTTGCCGACTGTCACGCATGGTTGCGTACAGAATCCAGGGGTACGCAATGGCTCCGCACCAGGTCAGAACCACGCCCGCAACGCGCAGTGCACCCGTCGGTAGCGGTGGACGTGGCGTTGCGGGCATGGCCTGATCGTAGATGCCGGCGTCCTGGCGGGCCATTGGCCCGTGGGCGTACGCCTACGGGATACCGCAATGCCGGGCTCACAACGGCACGATCGGGTATACCGCGAGCCACGACGGCACCTGGCATGTGTCCTGGCTCGACGAAGTTATTCGTTCGCGTGGTGGCTGACCTGCGTGGGTTGGCTTGGCTTCCGTCTCGCGCGGACCCCACTCGGCTCCATGAGCGTCCAATCGCGAGGAAGGTGGACGGCCAGCATGGCCTTGACCTCATCGGGCGGGAAGTCTGGCCAGCTGCGCTCTACTTCATGTCGGCGGTTCAACCGACGGTCCAGGAAGCGTTGGGTGCGGATCAGACCATCCGCGGCCTCGGCAAAGCCCAGTTGGCCGTCGGCCATGGCCTCTGCGTATTCGTCAAGGTCGCCCGAAGTCTGCCGTCCCGCAGGACGGTCACCGGCTGTCCCAGGCGTGCCATCGAGTCAGTCACGGCGCCCAGCCTGCCATGGGCCATCGCTGCCATCGCATGGTCGGCTGGCTGACCACCACGCGACCATGTTCGTTGAGACAGGACACGGACCGCCGCTCGCTACGCTCGGCTCATGCTGCATGCCGACACCGACGCTGCCCCGTTCCACATCCCGGCCGAGTTCGTCCGGTACGCCGTGGCACTGGAGCCGGAGGAACTCGGCTGGGGGTACGCGACCGGCTGGCTGAGCGCCGAGGATGCCCTCCGCCTCGCCTTTCTGCGCAGGTGCGACCTGAGAGAGCACGCCGGGGCATTCGCCCGGTTCGAGGCGCTGGAACCGGGCGCCCCGGCGCTCGACGTGCTGTGCCGTCAGCTCGCCGACGGTCAGGACGGCGCTCACCGGATCTGGGATCATCTGGCGCTGAGCTGGTCCTGTTCCCACCCCGGCGAGGAGCGCTCCCCGCTGCTCGCCGGGGCGGGAGCAGACGAGGATTCCGACCTTGAGGACGCCGAGCACGTCGCGTACGACTCCGCCCATCACGACATGCTCCTGCTGGCCGCCGGGCGGGACGAGTTCCTCCTCGGGCGCGCCGCCTCCGGGCAGGGCATGAACTGGCTGAACAGTTCGGCGCTGTTGGGGACCGACCGGCCGGAGGAGGTCGACGCGGCCTTCGACCGGGGGGAGGATCTGGTCGGCGTGGCCGTGATCGGTCTCGCCCTCAACCATCCCGAGGCGCACGCGATCCTGCCCAGGGTCGCCCAGGCACTGGAGTCGGCGGACGCCGAGCTGCGTCGCCAGGGCCGCGTCGCACTCGCCCATGTCGCCCGCCTGCACCGCACCGTGGATCGCCGCTGCTTGGAACTCCTGCGCTCCCAGCCCCGGGGCAACGAGGCCGACGACGACCTGTGGTCCTACGTACCGCACCGTCGGCTGCCGATCTGGCTGTGGCGTCACCATCTCACCGAACGGCTGATCTGGCAGCTGCGCGACCGGTGGCGCGGCTGAGAGGCGAGGCCCAACAGAGGACCAGGACCAGCACCTGCACCCGCACCGGAAAATGGGAGGCCGGGACGCCGACCGCTGTGCGAGGCTGGCGGGCTGTCAGCTCATCCCTCTCCGTACTCCACTCCTACCACCTCGCCATGGGAGCCTCAGTGACACCGCCCCGCCTGGACCCGTTGTTGGAGCAGTTCGACTTCGCCTGCGAGCGCCTGACCGGCCGCCTGAGCGGACCGGTGATGGACAGCGGCGACGGTTCGGAAACCAAGGTCGGCCCCATGACTGACGAGGAGTACTTCTGGGAGCCGGTGCCGGACTGCTGGTCCGTACGGAGACGCACGGACGGTCCGGGGCCGCGCGCCACGCTCCTGGCCGGCGCCGGCGAGTGGGGGCGCGACGCCGCGTCGTACCCGCACCCCTGGCCGCCGCCCTTCACCACCCTCGCGTGGCGCTTGAGTCACCTCAGCGAGATGCTGACGCTCCGCGCGGAGCACACAGCCGGCGGCCACGCCCTCACCCGGACCGACTACCGCATCAGCGGGGATGTTACGGAGGCACTCGCCGCCTTCGCTGCCGGTGCCGCGGCCTGGCGGGAGGCTCTGCTGAGCGTCGAGGACGACGCCACGCTCGACACCGTCGGGTACTGCACCTACCCCCATGGCAGTGACGCGGAGGAACCGTTCATCGACATCGTGTGGTGGGTCAACCAGGAAGTCCTGCACCACGGGGCCGAGATCGCCCTGATTCGCGATCTCTACCGTGCACGCGGGCTCTGACCCGGAAACGACGGCACGCGAACAACGGCCCGGCATCGCTGTCGGGCCGTCGGCCGGAGATCATACGTATGTGACCCACATTGAGCGTGCTCCGTTCAGCCGGCCTGAAGCCCCCCTCGATCCGAACGCGTTGCTCGCGCTGGCCGATGGCCATCACGCCCGCACCGTGCGCCCGCTGCCCAGCTGCGAGATCGCCGGGCACCGGGTGAAGCCCTACGTGATCGAGGCGCCCGGGCGAGATGTGACGGACGAGGACGTGAAGGCCGCGCTGCGGCTCACGGCCGACCAGCTGGCCTCCGCCTACCTGCGGGGCTCGCTGGGTCTCGCCGTACTGGTCCTGCACGCCGGTGCAGACGGTGACTACGTCCTGGTGCACACGTGGATCGAGGGCTACATGTCCGATCTCGCGATCTTCACCGGTCCGGCCGGGGACGTCAGCCAGCTCCGCCCGGGTCGAACGGTACTTGCCCCATGCGTGTGGGAAGCCGCCGTACTGGCCCATGAGAGGGACGCCTTCAGCAACCACGTACTGGACGGTGAAGGCACACCTCGCACGCGGATCGAGGCATGGTGCGGCGACGTGCTGGAAGGCGAGGTCCGCTGATGAGCAACGCTGCCGTGCGGGTGCGCCACGCGCGCGTTGCCGACCTCCCCGACGTTGCGCGGCTGGCGGCCGAGCACGCCCGGTTCGAGCAGGCCGCACCGCCGCCCGCCGACTTGGCGCTGCGCCTGGAGTCGCTGCTCTTCGGCAACACGCCCCCGCGCCTGCGCTGCTTCGTCGCGGAAGTCGCGGAAGTGGCGGAAGCGGCAGAGGTGGCAGACGTGGCAGAGGTGGCGGAACTGCATGACGCCGAGATCATCGGCTACGCCTCCTGCGCACCCGAGCTGTCCACTTGGGACGGCGCGGAGTACCTCCACATGGACTGCCTGTTCCTGCGGGACGGCCACCGCGGTCTGGGGGTCGGCCGGATGCTGATGGAAGCGGTGCGAGCCGAGGCGCGCCTGCTGGGGCTCGGTCAGATCCAGTGGCAGACCCCACCGTGGAACGAGGACGCGATCAGGTTCTACGAGCGGCTGGGCGCCGAGGCGAAGGAGAAGCGGCGCTTCTTCCTGCCCGCCGACTGAGGTCGCTGCGCGGACGTCGGACAGAGCAAGCCGAGTCCGAGAGTCCACTTCGCGGCCCGAGCGAGCTCCAGAAAATTTCTGGAGTTCCGCAGGAGCCGAGCAGAGACTACGTGGATGAGCTCCGACGTCTCCTGGTCGCCGCAGATACGGGCCCTTCGTCATGTCGCCACGCTGGCTGCGGGCCCTCCCGTGGACCCGGAGCTGCGGGTGACTCTCAACTTCCACCCGGACCGTCTGCTGCACGGCAAGCCGATTCTGCGCGCTCTGGCCGAGGACGGCGTCTACCGCTCGCAGTTCGTCACGGGCACCAGCAACGGTGGGCTGACCGCTCACCCCGGTGGTGACCGGTGGCTCTGGGAGAGCCGGATGTTCCATGGGGTGTACGACAATGCTCCCGCTCAAGACCGGCCTGTCTACGGGGCGTTGAACTTCCGCCGCAAGCCGATCGGTGCGGCGCCTCGGTTCGGCTCGGCCCATTTCCGGCTGACCGCCCGGACCATCGCGCGGACCACGTTCTGTTATCCCGACAGTTGCGTCGAGCCCTCGGATTTCGGTGTCGCGTCTCGTATGGGGCTCATCGACGTGGCCCTGGCCGATGACCGGGACGACCTCGACGACTACATCGAGGCGCAGGTGCACGGACCGGTCCGGCTGGACACCGACGTGGAGGCGCTGGTTCTGGACCCCTGCTACCGGGGTACGGATGTCGAGGCTGCGGCCCTGCGCCTCGGCTGCCCCGTGGAGTGGCACCCCGGTCTGCGTCTCGGCGTCGAGGAACTGCGTCTTCATCCCGGCTACCGGGGCCAGGAGTACGTGGATCTGGGCACCCGGATCGCCGTGGACGGCGTACTCGATCCTCGCATCGTCGGGGCTGCCGCACGAACCGGCCGCCATGACCCGCAAGCGGTCAAGAAGGTGTGGCACTGCCTGGCCCGGTTCGGGGTTCCGCCAGAATTCTCCCCTCGGCCTACAACCAAGCCCGCTGCTCATGTGTCTTGATCGTCGGCGGTGACACTCCCGCCGTAAACGATCAAGCTGAAGGAACGCATGAACCGACCCAGAGGTACGACGGTCGCCACGGCCTGCGCCGTCGTTCTCGCCACTGCGGGCGGCCTGCTGACCGCGGCCCATCCCGCATCCGCTGCTGTGACCTGCGCTTCGCCGGTCTTCAAGCGGACGTTCTACGCGAACACCACCTTCTCCGGTACGCCCAAGGGCACGGACTGCGACTCCGTGATCGACCAGAACTGGGGCACCGGAGCTCCCGGTTACAAGGGCATGCCCGCCAACTACTTCGGCGTTCGCTGGGCCATGACCCGCGACTTCGGCTCGGGCGGGCCCTGAACTGGACCGGCGCCGCCGACGTCAAGTTCGCCTACGCTCCGCGCACTTCGGCGACGATCGACAAGGTCAAACCACTCGTCCCGGCCGGGACCACCGTCACCTACAGCTCGACGACCGCGTCCACGAAGGTCGCCTGGGCGAAGAACGTCGAGATGGACCTCGCCGGGTACCAGGTGTACCGGCGTCTCAAGGGCACCACCTACCCGGCGAAGCCGCTCGCGACGACGACAGCGGCCTCGTACACCGACACGGCAGTCCCGAAGGACGGCAGGTTCTACTACTACGAGGTCCGCGCCTTCGACAAGGCCGGCAACGTCTCCTCCGGCACCGCCGACCTCGGCGTCACCACCCTGGACCGGACCGCTCCCGCCGCCCCGAAGAGCGTCGAGGACAACTGGGCCATGGGGTACCCGACCAGCATCAGGCTCTACTGGGACAGCAATACGGAGGCCGACCTCGCCGGCTACCGGGTGTACCGCTCCACGTCCTCACAGGTCGCCCTCATCCCGGAGAACCGGCTGACCGGCGACACCTTGTCGCCCGGCGGATACAGCGGGCCCATCCCCCAGACGGGGCAGACCTATTACTACGTCGTCACCGCGGTGGACACGCACGGCAACGAGTCCCCGGCATCGGGCACGGCTGTGTACTACAGCCGCGACCTGACGGGCCCGGTGGACACAGCGCTCAACGCGCGAGCCGCGGAGAGCGAGGCGGGCGTCACGATGGCCTGGGACGCCTCCGAGCGGACCAGCGAAGACTTCGTGGGCTACTCGGTCTTCCGCTCGCGTCAGCCCCGCACCACCCCCGGGCGGACGATCGAAGAGGTCGGCAAGGGTGTGAAGGGCACCACCTTCACCGACGCGGCCCCGCCGCCCGGCGTCACGTACTACTACGCGGTGGTCGCCCTCGACCGTGAGGGGAACGGGGGCCCTGCGTCCCAGGAGCTCGCCGTCGCCGTCGTCGGCAACACGACCGCGCCCGCGGCGGTCACCGGCGTGACCGCGGTCCCGAAGGAGAACGGCGTCACGTTCTCCTGGGACGCGAGCAGCGATCCCGGTCTCGACCACTACCGCCTGCTGCGCGGAACCCTCGTCGACGGGCGGTGGACCTACACGCCGGTGCCGCACCCCTCGGACTTCCGGCCGTGGGAGATCACCGCGACGACGTTCCACGACTTCGTGCCCGCCGACGGGCAGGAGGTGCGCTACGGCGTCGTGGCTGTCGACCAGTACGGGAACCAGCTCACGCCGGACGCCGGTGCGACCGTCACCGCGGTCACCGAGCTGGACCTCCGCCCGACAACCTCGGCCGCCCCGGCCGCGTCCGGAGCCCCCCTCGCCTACCTCGGCGTGAACCAGAGCGGCTGGCTCAGCTGGGCCCGGGCCGGCGACGTGAACGAGAACGGCAGTCCGGTCGCCGGCTTCGCCGTCTACCGCTGGAACCGCCAGACCGAGGCGTTCGACCTGGTCGGAACCGAGCCCGAGGACAATTCCAGCACCGGGTTCTGGGTGGACAGCGCTCTGCCGGCCGCCACGACGGTCTACTACCGGGTTACGGTCCGCTACGCGGACGGCACCGAGTCGGGCGCGAGTCAGGCTGTCGCTGTGACTCACTGACCGCGTCCGCGCGGAAGGTGACTCCCGGGCGGCTCAGTGGGAGGCGGAGTCCGCGTCCCCCTGGTCGAGGGGCCGCAGGAAGCGACGCTCGTAGCGCCGGATGCACTGCGTCCGGCGCGCCAGCTCGAACGCGGCCTGGCACTCGGGGTCGGTGACGCTGTCCTTCCGGTACTTCTCGTACTCCGCGAAGCCGGGGAACGAGAAGAGCGCGTACGCGATGTCGCTGTCGCCCTCGCTGGGCAGGAAGTAGCCGTGGTGGATGCCGCCGAACCGGTTGACCAGGGTGACCCAACGGCGTCCGTACTCCTCGAAGTCCTCGATGCGGTCGGGGTCGATCTCGTACTTCAGGTGAATAGTGATCATGTGACGGCATGATGCCCGAAGAGTGAGGTCGTCACGCCGTACCGTGCGCTTCGGCCGCACTGGGAGCGGGTGCCTTCCCGTCGCCCGACGGCAGTAGTTCGGTGGTCACGAAGGCGACCACCGCCGCGAGGATCACGACGGGCATCATGTCGGCGCTTCCCAGCAGCAATGCCACGAGGACCACACTGCTGACCGGCAGACGAAGAGCGCCGGCAGCGGCTGCCGCCATGCCCGCCGCCATGGCCGGTACGACTCCCAGGCCGGGCAGTGGTGCGAGGAGGACCCCTGCGGCGGCTCCCAGGAAGAGCGCGGGGAAGACCGGCCCGCCGCGCAGGCTGCCCAGGCACAGGGCGTAGGCGACGCCTTTGAACAGCAGGACGGCGAGCAGCGCGCCCACACCCCAGGCGTGCGGGTCGGTGGCCAGTTCGCCCAGTAGCGCCTGACCCGACAGTGTGACTTCCGCGGGTGAGCGGTCCGTGGCCAGCGCGTAGAGGGCGGCGCAGGCGGCGGCCCCCAGAGCGCAGAGGACGGTACGCGGGAGTACGCGGGACGCGACGAACGCCGCCACCCACCAGCCCGCAGCCAGTACGCGCTGCAGGAATACGGCGAGAGCGACGGCGATGAGTACCCCCCAGAGCACGTCCGCGGCGTCCACGCGCGGGAAGGGACCGGGCAGGCCGACTCCGAGGCTGCCCGTTTCCAGCCCGGTCCAGCGTCCGAATCCGGTGAAGACCAGCGCCCCGACTCCGCTGGAGAGCAGGGCGGGCAGCATGACCGCGAAGAGCTGGGGACCGCCCACCCCCGCCACCTCGATCAGGAGCACGGCCGCGATCAGGGGGTTGCCGAAGATGGCCGCTATGGCGGCTGCGGCTCCGGCCGCGCCCAGGAGTGCCGTGCTCTGCGGGGTGGCCGGGGCCCGTGCGAGGTCGCGGAAGAGGAGAGCCAGACCGCCGCCCAGGGCGATCAGGGGTGCCTCCGGGCCCAGAACCGCCCCGAACGGCAGGCTCGCCGCAGCGGCGATCATCACGCCGGGCAGTCCTGCCGGCGAGGCACCGCCGGTGTGCAGCCCCGAGGCGGGGACGTGGCCGCCCGCGCCGGGCAGGTGGGTGGCGACCAGGCCGACGAGGATTCCGGCGACCAGGAGCAGGGGGAAGGGCCACCACCAGGGCGGGGTGTCCCAGCCCAGGTCGTGGGGAAGGTCCGCCCACAGGACGTGTTCCAGCTCGTGCAGTCCGACGAGGAACCAGAAGGCGGCCAAGGACACCGGGATGCCGAGAAGGGCCGAGAAGACGAGGACCTTGAGGTAGCCGGGTGCCCGGAGGATGTCACGCAGCCGGTCGGCCTCCTCCGGCTGCTTCCCGCCGACGGATGCTCCACTGCCGGGGCCGGGGCCGGGGCCGGGATCGTGGCCGGGACCAGGGTTCGGCTCCGTCATGACGGGTCCCCGCCCCGGGATCCGGACCGGGACCGGGACGGTGCGACGTCAGCCGTGGTCGGGCGCGCGGCGGCGGAAACCCTGTTCTTCTGCATCATCCAAAGTGACACGGGATGACGCCGCCGGCGGCGCGCGATCAGGAGCGCGGCGCGCACGCCACACGATTGGCGCTCACCCCTCGGGATGCCGTCGCGACAGGAGGCGAGGACCGCGCCACTGATGTCACGTCATGGCCCGTGCGTGAAGCGGCTGTCAGACCCGCTCGAGCGGCCGGTGCGGCTCGGCCGGGAGCTCCACCTTGATGGTGTCGCCGGGGCGGACCACTCCGCCCTCCAGCACGACGCTCATGATTCCGGCCTTCCGTACGAGGCTCCCCGCCGCGTCCCGGCCCACGACCTGCTTCAGCAGACCGTCCTGGAAGATGTCGATCTGCAGACACGGGTTACGGAGACCGGTGACTTCCAGGATCGCGTCGTCGCCGATGCACAGCCGTGTCCCGACAGGCAGCCCGAGGAGATCGAGGCCCTGGGTGGTGACGTTCTCGCCGAGCTCGCCGGGCGCGACCGAGAAGCCGGACGCGCGGAGCTCGGTGAAGAGTTCCTCGTGGATGAGGTGGACCTGGCGCAGGTTCGGCTGGGTGGGGTCCTGCGCGACGCGCGAGCGGTGCTTGACCGTCACACCCGCGTGGATGTCGCCCTCCACCCCGAGTCCGGCCAGCAGGGTGATGCTGTCCCGGTTCGGCTTGGTGAACGAGTACTCACCGTTGCTGCTGACTGCCGCCACTGCCCCGCTCATCCGCGGATCCCCCTCTTCCCACTTCACACGTCAGGCTGATCCGCCCAGAGCCTGGCTTCCGGCGTGATCCCCCGGGGCCGTACACCGGCCCCGGGCGCGGTCACTCGGGCTCGTCGGTGACGGGCGGGAGGTTCGGCTCCACGAACAGTCCCGCGTACTGCGGCTTGGGCTGCCCCCCGTCGAGGCCGGGGCCGGCGTGCGACTGCGTGTCGGCAGGACTGTCGTCCACGCGGCGCTGCGCCTGACGGGGCGAGGCATAAGACATCGAGTCTCCAGTACATGGCGTTAGCGGTGAGGGACACAGTCCGAGCAGATTGCAGGACTGGTCAGGCGACGAGGATCCGGCGCCGGTGCGGCGGCAGTCCCAGTGATCGGAAACCTGCCGCGCCTGCAGACTCTAACCCCCGCATCGACCGGACAGCCAGGCCACCACGGCGAGGGGCGGGCTCCAGTGCCCCGGATCCTTCGGATTCGATGTGTATGGAGGGGATCTCAGCTGGTGGCGGCCTCGCGAAGCAGGGGTCCGAGTACCTGCCGCGAACGAGCATGTCAGAGCGTCCGGGAGGCGGGCAGGCCCGCCCTCAGCGGCACACCTGCGCGGCCGTCACCCGCTCCTCGGCGACGTCCAGCGCGTGGCGCACCGCGCCCAGCGCGACCGCCCGTTCACCGAGCATCGACGCGTTGAGCTCGACGGGTATCAGGGCGTGCGCCCGCAGGTGCTTCCGTACGGGTTCGAGGAGCGTGTCCCCGGCTCGCGACACCCCGCCGCCGATGACGACCCGGCCGGGGTCGAGTACGAGGAGGAGTGCCGCGAGCCCGCGGGCGAACCGGGCGGCCACACGGTCGACCACCTCGACGGCGGCCCGGTCGCCGGCCTCCGCAGCGGCGAAGAGCGGAGCGATGTCGTGGTCGTCACCAACCGGAGCGCCCGCCTCCACTGCCAGCCGGTGAATGGCCTCGGCGCCGACGAGCTGCTCGAAGGGGCCCATCCCGTCGGCGGCCCGGGGGCCGGGCGGGGAGTCGGGCCCGCGTACGAGGTCGATGAAGCCCAGTTCACCGGCGGCGGCCGAATTCCCCCGGTAGGGCCTGCCGTTGATGACGATGCCGGTGCCGATCCGCGTACCCCACTGGACGAACACAAGGCAGTCACTGCCGGTACCGCCGTCGGCGTCGGCGTCGGGTCCCGTGTCGGCCGCGGCCCCGCGCCAGCGCTCCGCGAGCACCGCGAGATTGACGTCGTTGTCGATGGACACCGGGCAGTGGAGCCAGTCGCGCAGCATGGACACGGCCGGGAGACCGGCCCAGTCGGGGATGCTGGGGGCGAGCAGGACCTCGCCGCGCTCCCGGTCGACGATGCCGGGCGTGCCGGTGCTGACCGCCCACAGACCGGACAGCGGCACCCCCGCCTCGGCCGCCGCAGCCGTCAGCGCCGTCCGGACCGTGGCGAAGAGCTGGGGGCCCGCCGAGCCTTCGTGCACCGCCTCACGGTGGCAGGCCAGGACCGTCCCCGCCAGGTCCGCGATCATCACCAGGACCTTGTGGGGTCCGATGTCGACGCCGGCCACATGTCCCGCCTCCGCACGGAATCTGGCGTACTGGGCGGGGCGGCCGAGCTGCTGGGTTCCGGCGGACGCGGTGAACTCGACCAGTCCGCAGTCCCGCAGTTCCGTCAGGGCCCTCGTGACCGCGGGCCGCGACAGTCCGGTGCGCGAGGCGAGGTCGGTGACCCGGGCGGTGGGGGCGTCGCCCTCACGGAGCGCGGCCAGGACCGCGGCGACGTTCATCCGGCGAAGGACATGCGGACCCGTGGCCGCTGTTCTCCCGACTGGCATGCGCGTCAACTCCCTGGCCCGTACGTGCTGTCGGCACTGTACCCAGCGCATCCGGAGCGAAGGCTGCGCGTCCTCTTGACGACGACCGGGCACCGTACCCATATTAACGAATGCTCCGTTACTAACTCCCCCACGCCCCCGCACCAACTCCATTACGTCTCCCCTTACTTCACCGGACGAGGTCCCCCTTGAGAAGCCTCAGATCCTGGGCCGCCGCCTGCACGGCCACCGCTCTCGCCGTGCTCGCCACAGTCCTCAGCGCTCCGTCCGCACCCGCGGCGGACACACCCCTCGACAGACCCGCGTTCGCCGTCGGCCCCGCCGAGGCTGCACTGGGCCGGCTGCTTCCGCGGCACGTGTCCCAGTTCGACCTCGTGCCCGTGGGCCGCCCGGAAGCCGGTGACTACTTCACGGTCTCCGGGACCGCCGGGCGCGTACGGATCCAGGGCACCAGCCCGGCCGTGCTGCTCAGCGGCGTCAACTGGTACCTCAAGTACTCGGCCAAGGTGGACGTCGGCTGGCCGGGAACCAGCACGTCGAAGCTGCCGTCCAGGCTGCCCGCGCCTGCGGGCACCGTCCGCAAGGACGCCTCGGTGCCGCACCGGTTCGCTCTCAACGACACCGACGACGGTTACTCCGGCGCGTACCGGAACTGGGCCTCGTTCGAGAAGCAGATCGACCTCCTCGCCCTGCACGGCGTCAACGAGGTCTTCGTACAGATGGGCGCGGACGCCGTCTACTACGACACCTTCCAGGAGTTCGGCTACTCGAAGTCGGAGCTCAGGTCCTGGATTCCGGGCCCCGCGCACCAGCCGTGGTGGCTGATGCAGAACATGTCCGGTTTCGGCGGCCCCGTCACCGAGAGGCTGCTCGAACAGCGCGCGGACCTGGGGCGCAAGATCGCCGACCGGCTGCGCCAGCTCGGAATGACACCGGTCCTGCCCGGCTACTACGGCACGGTCCCGCCCGGATTCACGGACAGGAACCCCACGGGTCCCGTCGTCCCGCAGGGCGGCTGGGTCGGTTTCGACCGGCCGGACTGGCTGGACCCGCGCAGCGCGATGTACCCGAAGGTGGCCGCGTCGTTCTACCGCCACCAGGCGGCGCGGTTCGGTGGCTCCTCCATGTACAAGATGGATCTGCTCCACGAGGGCGGCAGGCCCGGCGACGTGCCCATCGGCGACGCCGCCAAGGCGGTCATGAACGCACTGCAGACCGCACACCCAGGCGCTACGTGGGTCCTGCTCGGCTGGCAGAGCAACCCCTCCACGCAGATCATCGACGCCGTCGACAAGAGCAAGCTGTTCATCGTCGACGGCCTGGCCGACCGCTACAACGGCCTGGACCGCGAAACCGCCTGGCACGGCGCGCCCTACGCGTTCGGGACGATCCCCAACTTCGGCGGCCACACCACGATGGGGGCCAATACCGCTGTCTGGGCCACGCGGTTCGAGGAGTGGCGCACCAAGCCGAACAGCGCGTTGCGAGGCATCGCCTACCTGCCGGAAGGCACCGGCGGCAACCCGGTCGCCTACGAGCTGTTCACCGAACTCGCTTGGCGTACGGGCACCTTGGACCAGAAGGCATGGTTCGCCGACTACGCCGAGCGGCGGTACGGCGGCGCCGACCCGCATGCCGCCAAGGCCTGGGAGCTGCTGCGGACCGGCCCTTACAGCACCCGCTCCGGCAGTTGGAGCGAGTCCCAGGACAGCCTGTTCACCGCCCGCCCCCGGCTGACGGCCACCACGGCGGCCAGCTGGAGCCCCGCCGCCATGCGCTACGACGCCTGGACGGTGCAGAAGGCACTGGACGAACTGCTTCAGGTGGCCCCGGCGCTTCGGACCTCCGACGCCTACCGCTTCGACCTGGTGGACGTGGCCCGCCAGGCTCTGGCCAACCGCAGCCGGACCCTGCTTCCGCAGATCAAGGCGGCGTACGAGGCGAAGAACCTCACGCTCTACCGGCAGCACGCCACCGAGTGGAAGCAGGACCTCGCCCTGCTCGACCGGCTGCTCGCCACCGACAGCCGGTTCATGCTGGGGCCCTGGCTCAAGGACGCCAAGTCCTGGGGCAGCACCGACGCGGAGCGGGCGGCGGCCGAGTTCGACGCACGCTCGATCCTCACCACGTGGGGGCATCGCTCCGGCAGCGAGTCCGGCGGACTGCGCGACTACGCCAACCGTGAATGGTCCGGTCTGGTCTCCGGCTTCTACGCCGAGCGCTGGACGGCGTATCTGGACTCGCTCGACACGGCGCTGGTCACGGGCCGGGCCCCGGTCGCCATCGACTGGTTCGCGAGGGACAACGCGTGGAACCTGGAGCGCACGGACTACCCGGTGAAGCCCACGGGCGACCCGGTCGCGCTCGCCGACACCGTACGTACGTCGCTTCCCGCACCGGCCGTTCCGGGTCCCGTCACCGGGACGGACGGCAAGTGCGTGGATGTCTCGGGCGGCAGCTCCGCCGACGGCACAGCGCTTCGGCTCGCCACCTGTGACGGCACACCCGGGCAGACCTGGACCGTGCCCGGCGACGGCACCGTGATGGCGTACGGAAAGTGCATGGACGTCCGTAACGGCTCCACCGCCGATGGCACGGTCGTCCAGCTCTACCAGTGCAACGGGACCCCGGCCCAGTCCTGGACGCACCGGTCCGACCGCACGCTGCAGAACGTCAAGTCCGGGTTGTGCCTGCATGCGGAGAACGGCGGCGCGGAGCTGCTGATCCGTGCCTGCACGGCAGCCGCCGAGCAGCGGTGGAACCTTCCCGGCTGAGTACGGCCGACACGGAATCCGGTGGCCGCCGCCCGCTGAGGGCGGCGGCCTTCACCCATCCCCCTTCATGCGTGCGCGAACGGGCCGTCCAGAGCGGCCCATTGGAGCAGCATGATGGTTTTGGCATCGGCGATCTCGCCCTCCCGGATCATCGCCAGCGCCCGGGGGAAGGGCAGCTCCACAGTGGTGATGTCCTCGCCCTCGGCGGCGATCCCTCCGCCGCCGGCAGTGGTGGTCTCCGAGCTGTAGGGGGCGGCGAAGAAGTGCACGCGCTCGGTGACCGATCCCGGACTCATATAGACGTCGAAGACGTGCTCGGCCGCGCCCAGGGTGTATCCGGTCTCCTCGGCCGCCTCTCTGCGGATGGCTTCTTCGGGGCTGTCGCCGTCCAGCAGTCCGGCGGCCGTTTCGATGAGCATGCCGTCGGGGTGGCCGTTGACGTAGGCCGGGAGGCGGAACTGCCGTGTCAGGAGGACGGTGCGGCGCTCGGGGTCGTAGAGGAGGATCGTGGCGCCGTCGCCCCGGTCGTACGTCTCGCGCTGTTCGCGGCTCCAGTGGCCGTCACCGTGCTGGTAGTCGAAGGTCGTTCTGCGCAGCACGTACCAGTCGCAGGAGAGAACCTCCACCTCGCGGACCCGCACGCGCGGGTTTCCTGTCAGGTCGAGGCCGTGGCGGTCCAGGCCGGTGCGTCCGCGGCGGTCGGGGGTGTCGATGCCGGGGGTGCCGATGCGGGCGGTCAACGGGCGGCCGGGACGTCGTCGAGGCCGATGTAGACGTTCTTGCCCTCGGCGCGGGCCTTCGCCACCATGCGGTCGGCGCCCTCGGATGCGCCCGGGATGCGCAGCACGGCGTCGCAGCGCGAGAGCAGTTGCTCGGCCACCGGGTGGAAGATCTCGTCGAACAGCGCGTCGCCCGGCCGCTCGCTTCCCGCCACGTCCAGGAGCGGAAGGGCGAGCGCCTCACCTGTGACGCCCAGATGTCCGGCCCGGAACAGCGTCAGTGCGGCCTGGGTCATGGCCCGTACGTTCTCGTCGAGTGCGGCGGGGTCGTCTCCGGTGCCCGAGCGGTAGGGGCCGGCGACGAGGATCATCTGCGGGCGGTCGGCCGGGCCGGGGGCCGTGCTGGGAGCAGTGCTGGGGACTGCGTTCATGGCGTCACCTCGGTGTCGGTGGATACGGGGCTCAGGCCAGCACGACGGGAACGCCCGCTTCGCGCAGGGCCTTCAGCGTGTGCGGACCGTTCGGATGGGTTTCGGAGTCCTCGGCGGCGGCGTCGGTGACCAGGCTGTCGACCGCACCGAGGGGAGCGACCTGACTGAACGCCCGGACGCCGAGCTTGGTGGCGTCGGCCACCGCGACCGTGCGGGCCGCCTGCGCGAGACCGGCCTGCTTGACCGCGGCGTCGTCGAGGGAGAACTCCGACCAGCCGTGCTCGGCGTGGACACCCCCGATGGACATGACGAAGCAATCGAAGGCGAGCGATTCCAGGGTGCGGAGAGCCAGCGGGCCGACCAGGGAACGCTCCCCCGCGCGGGAGCGTCCGCCGACGACGATCAGCTCGATCCCGGGACGGTCGGCCAGGCGGACCGCCGCCTGGAGGCTGAGCACCGCCACGGTCAGGGGCGCCCTGGCGGCGAGGTGCTCCGCGACGTACACGGTGGTGGTCCCCGCGTCGAGCAGCACGCGGGACCCCGGCTCCACCATCGCGGCCACACGTGCGCCCAGGCGGCCCTTCGTCGCAGCCTGCCAGGGTTCGCGCGCCGAGAACCCCGCGTCCTCGGCGCGGGTCCGGGTGGCGACCGCTCCGCCGTGCACTCTGCGGACCAGGTCCTTGCGTTCCAGAGCGTCGAGGTCTCTGCGCACGGTCATCTCGGAAACGCCCAGGCGTTGGGCGAGTTCCGCGACGGAGACCCGGTCGGAGCCCTGCACCAGCCGCAAGGTCAGGTCGAGACGGTCAGCAACACTCATGGCTCATTTCTACCATGTCATTGTTCAAATGCACACGACAGAGTTCGAGTGACTGGGTACGTGACCGGCTGCCCGCGCGGTGGGTCCTGCTTGACCTTGACACGGTGGCAGGGCCTTCACTGCTTGCCGAGGAGGTGGTCTCGATGACGATCACAAGACAGGACACGGATGTGGCGCGAGGGATCCAGGGGCTGGAGCACGGCCGTTCGTCCGTGCGGCTACGGGCCGCCCTGGCGGTCGGCACGGCGCCCGACCCGCGCCTCGTCGACAAGCTCATCGAGCGATGCTCGATCGAGCCCGAGTTCTTCGTCCGCGACATGCTGACCTGGGCGCTCACCCGCCACCCGAAGTCCATGACGCTTCCCGGGCTCCTTCGCGAAGTCCGCTCGGAGCATGCGCAGGCGAGGAGCCAGGCGCTGCACACGCTGTCCAAGATCGGGGACTGTCAGGCGTGGCCGGCCATCACACGTACGCTCCTGGCCGACGCCGACGACGAGGTGGCGCGGAGCGCCTGGCGGGCCGCGGTGGTCCTCGTACCGGAAGGCGAGGAGTCCGTGCTGGCCACGGTGTTGGCGACGCAGCTCGGGCGCGGTGGACGGGAGACTCAGCTGAGTCTCAGCCGGGCACTGGTCGAGCTGGGTGAGGTGATCGTGCCGGCTCTGCTTGCTGCGACGACGGCGCCCGACCCGCGCATGCGCTCGCACGCGCTCGCCACACAACGGCTGCTGCGCGACCCGGACGCCGGATTCGAGTTCGCGATCGAGGAGGCGAAGCGCGTCGTGGCCCTCGGCGGGTCCGGCCAGGAGGGACACTAGGACGTGTTGATCGGTGAGGTGGCGCGGCGGTCCGGGGTCAGCGCCCGCATGCTCCGGCATTACGAGTCGCTCGGTCTGGTGCGTCCTTCGGGTCGTACGGGCTCCGGTTATCGGGAGTATTCCGGGGAGGACATCCGGCGGATCTTCCATATCGAGAGCCTGCGGTCGCTGGGTCTGTCGCTGCGTGAGATCGGACGCGCGCTCGACGATTCCGGCTTCACGCCTGCGGCGCTCGTCGGCGACCTCATCCGCCAGACGCGCGAACGCATCGCGGCGGAGACCGAGCTGCTCACCCGGCTGCGCCGGATCGATGCCGCGGACCCCGCCGGCTGGGATGACGTCCTCCAAGTCGTGGCGCTTCTCCAGGCGTTGGGGTCGAAGAGCGCCGACACCCGCCAGCGCGCGGCCCTTTCCTCGGGCGACGAGGTTCCGGTGCCGGTGGAGGCCCTGGTCGAGGCGGCGCTGAGCGAGACGGAGCCGAACGTGGCCGGGGCCCTTCGCTGGGCGCTGGCCCGATCCGGCGACGGCGGCCCGGCACTGCTGGCGGAGGGCCTCGGCTCGCAGGTGGCCGCAGTGCGGGAACGTGCGGTTCAAGCGCTCACCGAGATGCCCGGCGATGAGGCAACCGGGCACCTGCGGGACGCTCTCGCGAACCCCGACGTCGTAGTGCGCGGGTACGCGGCTTTGGCGCTCGGGTCACGTGGTGCGGCCGATGCGGTTCCTACGCTCATCGACATGATCGTGGAGGGAAGGAACGACACCGATGCAGCGGATGCACTGAGCGTGCTGGCGAGCGACACCGAGACGGCGGATCAGATCGCGACCAGGCTCGTCGACCGCCTCGCCCACGACACAACTCAAGCGCCTGCACGCGGACGGCTGACCCAGTCACTGGCGGGCATCCCGGGGGTGGGAGCGTCACATGCCCTCGTGGAGCTGTCACATGACGCGGACCGTGCCGTTGCCCTCACTGCGGCGTACCTTCTTCAACTGCGCGCCCCACGGTGACGGATCGGGCTCTTCCCCCGCCGGTAGCGGAACCGCCCCCTCCCTGTACGTGATCCGTAACAGACATACGACGCAAACGCGTTGAGGGCAATCCCTGGTGCAGACTCTGCTCGCAATCGAGAGTCGCGAGCGGACGCGTGCGGCCGACAACGGGGGAACACAATGAACTCTGCAGCCCGCAAGAACCACAGGAGCCCCAGGGACTGGAAGTCCTACGCCCTCGGGGCCGCGGCGGTCGCCGCGCTGCTCGCGTCCACTGCGTGCGAGCCAAGCGCGGCCGATGGCTCGGACGACACCAAGCCCTCGGGCGCGCCGAGCGCGACGGCCTCGGCGAAGCCGGGCGACACCGGCGGAAGCGACGACAACGGCGACGAGAACGGCAGCAGTGACACCATCGCCGCCTGCACCATGGACGAACTCGCGGTCTCCGCCGTGGTGGAGCCCACGGACAATGATGACAACAGGCACCTCCTCATCACCGTCCAGAACGCCGGCGACAAGAAGTGCCACGTCTACCACTATCCGTACATCGAGATCGGCGACCCGCAGGGCCCGACCCCTGTGATCAAGGACAGCGAATCGGACCCGGGGAAGCCCGTCACCATCGCTCCGGGTGAGGAGGCGCACGCCGCTCTGCTCGTCGCCGGAGGCGCCAGGGACGAGTACGAGGCGAAGAGCATCACCCTCACCCTCCATGACAGCAAGCTCGGCAGCGAGGCGGGCGAACCGGTGGACGTCCCCATGCCCGTCGACGCGTTGTACGCGGACGACGGCCAGCTCGTCACCTACTGGACGACGGCTTCGGGCAGCGCCTTGGACTTCATCATGTCGAGGTGACGGACCTCGGCGGCGTTCGCGCAGAGATCATGGCCGATCCAGCGGCCCCCGGGAGCGGCACGAGTGCCGTTGAGGTCGCAGGAGTGCCCTCGCCGAAATAGGATTCAGGCACTTACGCACCCGGAGCGGCCATGAACCGGCGTCGGACCCCGCGCTCAGCAAGCGCCGAGGAGCTGCTCACCACGCTTCACCACCTGACGGCGCGTGCCCGGCAGGAAGTGGAACTGCACCGTGCCCGGGTGGAGCTGGCGCAGGCCCTGCAGCGGGGGATGCTGCCTGCCTCGCTGCCCGCTCTCCCGGGGCTTCAGAGCGCCGCCCGCTACACACCGGCGCACCACGGGCTGGACATCGGCGGCGACTGGTACGACGGGTTCGCCCTGCCCGACGGCTCGCTCGGCTTCGCCATCGGTGACGTCCAGGGGCACGACGTCGAGGCTGCCGCTTTCATGGGCCAGATCCGCATCGGCATGCGCGCCATCGCCGGCACCGAACCCGATCCGGGCGAGGTCATGGGCCGTACGAACGACCTGCTGGTGTCCGTGGGCTCGACGCTCTTCGCCACCTGTACGTTCTTCCGCCTCGACCCGCTGACCTGGGAACTCCACAGTGCGCGTGCCGGTCATGTGGCGTCCGTATGGGCCACCACCGACGGGCGGACGGGCATCACCGACGACGAGGGCGGGATGCCGCTGGGAATCGCGGCGCACGAGCGCTATCCGGTGACCCGGCACTCCCTCGACGCGGCCGGAGCCTTTGTCCTGCTGACCGACGGGGTGATCGAAGGCCCCTCGTTGCAGATCGACGAGGGTCTGGACCGCGTGCGGAGGATCGTGAGTGCGCATGTGGAGGCCTCGGCCGACGATCTGGCCGACGAGATCCTCCGGGCGGCGGAGCTCACCGGCCACGAGGACGACGCGGCGGTACTCGTCCTGCGCCACGAGGCCGCGCTCCGTCGGCCGAAGTGACAGCAGAGCCGAAGTGACGGCCCAGGTGACGTAGGGGTCCGCAAAGCGTGTCACGGCCGTCTGGAGGCATGGCCGGTGTCTGATGAGATCCGTGATCCGTAGCCAGGAATCGAGACGCCGGACCGTAGCCATCCTCCAAATGCTCGGCGTCGCCGCTGCCTACTACGCGTCCGCGCAGCTCGGTCTGCTCCAGAAGGTGTCGGTGAACGGCTCGGTCGTCACCCCGCTCTGGCCGCCGACGGGCATCGCTCTGGGTGCGCTGCTGTATCTGGGCACGCGGATCTGGCCGGGCATCGCCCTGGGTGCGCTGCTCACCATCATCGAGATCAGCGACTCCTTCACTCTGTACGGCATCGGGATCGCGGCGGGCAACACCGTCGCTCCCCTGTGTGCGTACCTCACGCTGCGCAGGATCGGCTTCCGTGTCGAGCTGGACCGGCTGAGGGACGGTGTCGCGCTGGTCTTCCTTGGCGCGCTGCTTGGCATGCTCATCAGCGCGACGGTGGGTGCCGGGATGCTGTTGCTCAGCGACAAGCTGCCCCTGGGCCACTTCTGGATGGTGTGGTCGGCCTGGTGGGTGGGGGACGCGATGGGCGTCCTCGTGGTCACGCCGTTCCTCCTCGTGCTGCGCAGGGCGCGGCTGCCGCGGAGGACGGACCGGTGGCCCGAAGCGACGTTGCTGCTGGCCATCGGGGTGGCGACGACGGTGGTGGCCACCAGGGGCTCGCTGTCCATGCTCTATCTGGTCTTCCCGGTCATCATCTGGGCGGCTCTCCGCTTCGAGCTGCCGGGAAGCGCCCCGTGCGCCTTGTTCGTCTCCGTGCTCGCGGTGGTTGCCGGGAGGGAGTCCATCGGGCCGTTCGAGGACCACACCGTGCTCGAGGTCATGGTGAACCTCGCCTTCCTCAACGGCTGTGTGGCGCTCACAGCGCTGCTTCTGGCCGCGATCGTCACCGAGCACCAGAACATGCGGCGGGAGACGGAGGTGGCCTGCGAGGAGCTGGCATCCCTGGTGGACCAGCTCGCGCCGCTGCCGCCGATTCCGCGCCCCGGCACAGGCACCGGCCCGTGGGGCGACGGCGAGCCCTGACGGCGCTCAGTACGGAAGCGGGCGGCCCGACGGCGTACGCAGGTCGAGCGGCGGCGGCCCCGAGGGAGGCGGCGCGGGACGACGGACGATCTGGATGCGGCCCATGGCCACCACCCCCTCCTGGTTACCCGGTATGTGCCCACCGTGGCGCCCTTCACACGTCCCGGCGACGGCCGGCGGGACCTCCCGGATGCGAAGACCACGGGGTGCGGTGACTCTGGACGGGTGGGGGTGCCGATTCGAGGAGGGTCATCCATGTCCGCGATGGACAAGATCAAGAAGATGCTGAAGGGCCACGAGGACCACGCCTCGAAGGGCGTCGACAAGGCGGGTGACATGTTCGACGCCCGCACGCAGGGCAAGCACAGCGACAAGGTCGACACCGCCCAGGACAAGCTCAAGCAGCAGCTCGGCACCGACCGCGAGCAGGAGGGTCCGCCCAGGACCTGACCGGGCACGCTCCATCCGTTGCCCCGCGCCGGACTCCGGCGGGCTCCACGCCCGCCGGAATCCGGCGCGGTGTGTTCGCACGAGTTTTCTTGTTATCGTCCCGGCCTCACCGCATCTCCCGAGTGTGGGACGTGATGGAACAGGACACCGAAAGAGTGAGCACAGCATGGGCGAGGCACACGAGACGGCGTTGATCAGGGCCGCGCAGAGCGGTGACGAGCAGGCACAGGACCAGCTCGTGACCTCGTATCTGCCGCTGATGTACAACATCGTCGGCCGCGCGCTCAACGGCCACGCCGACGTCGACGACGTGGTGCAGGAGAGCGTGCTGCGCATGCTTCGTGCCCTGCCTTCGCTGCGTACGCCGGACAGCTTCCGCTCCTGGCTCGTGGCGATCACCATGAACGAGATACGGGCGCACTGGCGTGAGCGCCGGGCCGAGCGGATACCGGCCGGCGGGCTGGAGGACGCCCATGACGTGGTCGACCCCGGTGCGGATTTCGTCGATGTGACGATCATCCGGCTGGGTCTCACCGGTCAGCGCCGCGAGGTGGCCGAGGCCACGAGGTGGCTGGACGAGGACGACCGTGCCCTGTTGTCGCTGTGGTGGCTGGAGACCGCCGGGCAGCTGTCCAGGTCCGAGGTGGCGCTCACGCTCGAGCTCTCCCCGCAGCACACCGCGGTACGGGTCCAGCGGATGAAGGGCCAGCTGGAAGCGGCCAGGCTGGTGGTCCGGGCCTTGGCGGCGGAGCCTCGGTGCGCGCTGCTGGAGTCCATTGCCGCCGAGTGGGACGGGGCTCCCTCCGCCCTCTGGCGCAAGCGGCTGGCCCGGCACGCCCGCGACTGCACGGTCTGCTCCGGTCACAGGGTGGGCCTGGTCCCGGCGGAGGGGCTGCTCGTCGGGATGGCACTGGTTCCCCTCGCCATGTCCGTCGCCGGCGGTGCGGCTCCGGACCTGATTCCGACAGCTGCGGTTTCGCACTCCGGGCAGCCGGGACGCGCGGAGCGCAGACGCCTGCAGTCCCGGCGGCGTCGCCGCAGTACGGTGCTGGCAGGGCTGGTCGCCGTCGCGGTCCTGGGGACCGGCGGTGCAGCGGTGCACCTGTACGCGGACGAGGAAGGCCGGGACGAGGCGAGCCAGGACGAGGTGCCGACGACGGCCGCAGCGCCCGCGACCCTCCCCACGGCCACGACCCCCACTCCGCCGACGTCCTCCTCGCCCTCACCGTCACCGACGCCGACCCCGTCCCGGACCCGGAGCGCCTCTCCGTCGCCGACTCCCACCCCCAAGGCCACGCCGAGCACGCGGAAGCCGACGCCGCGTCCCGCACCGCCCCAGCCCGCGCAGCCGGCTCCGTCCGGCATGTCCGATCAGGTCACCGCTCTGGTCAACTCCGAGCGTACGAAGGAGGGGTGTGGATCGGTCCGGAGCAACGACCAGCTGGCGACGGCCGCTTCGCGGCACTCGGCCGACATGGCTGCCCGCGACTACTTCTCACACACCGCCCCGGATGGTTCGGACCCCGGCGACCGCATCACGGCGGCCGGATACCGCTGGAGCACGTACGGAGAGAACATCGCGAAGGGCCAGCGGACCGCGGCCGATGTGATGGATTCCTGGATGAAGAGCCCGGGGCACCGCGCGAATATCCTGAACTGCTCGTTCAAGGAGATCGGCGTGGGCGTGAAGGACACGTCCGCGGGCCCCGTGTGGACCCAGAACTTCGGCACCGCGCTCTGAGGTTCCCGCTCCGAGGTTCCCGCTCCGAGGATCCCGCTCCGCGGTCCGCGCTCCGAGGTCCGCGCTGTCCGGCGATCGGCGGCACAAGGCCGACACCTTGCGGAAATGGGCAGGAAGCATCCCCTCCATATCGGGACTCTAGGCTGGCGTGACAGCGCTCAGGCCAAAGGTGTCCGCGCGAATTCCGATTCCCCGCGCACCACAGGAGTCCGGTGTTCAGACCCGCCTTTCCCACCCAGTCGCCTCCCATCCCGCCGTGGCTCGGCCACATGCTCCGCACCCAGCGGGGCCCCGTTCCGTGGAGTGCCGTGGTGCGTGGGGCGCTCGCCGCGGCTCCCCTGCTCGCGACGGTGCTCGCCGGTCACCCGACGGCCGGAGTTCCCGTGGCGCTCGGGGCGATGTTCGCCGGGATCAATGACAGGCCGGGCAGCCGGCGGGCTTCGGTCACGCGGCTGGGGGTTCCGGCTCTGGCGGGTGCGGCCGGTCTGCTGCTGGGCACCGCGACGGCGGTGACCGCCGGTCCGGATCGCTCCCTGTTCGTGCTGCCGCTCGTGTTCGGGCTGCTCGGGCTGGTCGCGGGAGCGATCAGTTCGGCCGGGCCCGTGGCATCGGCCTGCGGTACTCAGCTGATGGTGGCGGCCGTGATCGGCGCCGGTATGCCCTTGCCCGAACCGGGATGGCTGCGGGCCCTGTTGTTCCTGGCCGGGGCCGGCTGGCTCGCCTCGCTCAGGCTGGCGCTGCCCTCTCCTCGGGCTTCCGGCAGCGGGCCTTACCGCTTCGACGGGGAACGGGAAGCGGTGGCGGCCGTCTACACCGCCGTGGCCGAACTCCTCGGCGCCGCGGGCGGACCGGGGGCCCTCACCCGGCGCGCCGCCCTGACCGCTGCCCTTGACCACGCCCAGGACGCCCTGTCGGGTCCCAGACTGCGGCGGCATGCGAGTTCGGCGGCCGAGCGGCGACTGCACGCGCAGTATGCCGCGGCGCTGCCACTGGCCGAGGCGGCGACCGCGCTGGCCTGGGCGGGCGACGCGCTGCCCGCCCGTATCGCGGAAGGCCCTCGCCGTCTCGCCACCGCCGTACGCACGGGTGGGCCCTCCGGTCCGCTGCCGGCGCCGGCGCGGGGTGATGCCGGACTGCGCGCTCTGGACGACGCCCTGCTGCAAGCCGCCGCCGCCTTCGACTGCCCTACCGGACAGCGGCTGCGCACCCGGGGCAAGGGCGCGTACGCCTCCGTGCTGCGCAGGGCTTTCGGCGCCGCCGGCCGGGAGTACGGCATGCGCGTCGCGCTGTGCTGCGCGACGAGTACGGCGGTGGCGCAGAGCCTGCACCACGAGCACTGGTACTGGCTTCCCGCCACCACCGTGTTCCTCGTCAAACCCGATCTCGGGCCGCTCGTCTCACGGGTGCTGTGCCGGGCCGTGGGTACGGTCGCGGGCGCCGCGGTATTCGCCGCGCTGATGCTGTCGGCGTCCGGCCCGTTCACGCTGGTAGGGGTGGTCGCTCTCTGCGGCGCGCTGATCCCGCTCGCCACCCGGCACTTCGCGGCGCAGACCGCGGTGGTCACCGTGCTCGTACTCGCCCTGGTGCTGCTGGCCGGAGAACCGCAGGCGGCCTGGGACCGGGTGGTGGAGTCGCTGCTCGCCTGCGCGACGGTTCTGCTGGTCGGCCACCTTCCGCTGCCGGGACAGCGGGGCCACACCGTCCGCGCCGCCCTCGATACGGCGGTGAGCGCTGCGCACCGCTACCTCGGGCACGTCCTCGCGTCTCCGGAGGACCACACGGGCCGTGGTGCGCTGCGGCGCGACGCCTACCGCTCGCTGGCCGAGGCCCGGACGGCCATCGACCTGTCTGCGGCCGAACTCCCGGCGGTCGCGCGGCGGACGGCGGGCTCGGAGGACATCGCGGGCGCGCTGGAGCGTCTCATCGACACCACGACGGCCTGCGCGGTGCATCTTCACCACACGACCGCGGAGCTGCCCGCCGCCCATGCGGAGCGGCTCGCCGAGCAGGTGTCGGCGCTCAGCGCAGCCCGGAGTCCCGCGCCTTCCTAAGATGTGGAAATGATCGCTGAATTGCAATGCGTGGTGCTGGACTGCCCGGACCCTCTGCTTCTCGCCGGGTTCTACGGAGCTGTGCTCGGTGGGACCGTCAACCGGACCGATCCCCGGTGGGCGGTCGACGAGAGCTGGGCGACCGTACACACCCCGACCGGGGCCGTGTACGCCTTCCAGCGAGTGGCGGACTACCGGGCGCCGCAGTGGCCGGACCCGGCCCGGCCCCAGCAGTTCCATCTCGACTTCGGGGTCGCGGATCTGGACCGGGCCCAGGCCGACGTACTGGCCCTGGGCGCGACCCTGCTCGACGAGGGGCCCGACAGCGATAGTTGGCGGGTCTTCGCGGACCCTGCGGGACATCCCTTCTGTCTGGTACGTCATTAGGCCGCTGCGTCACTGAGGTCGCCCGCCCCCCGGCACCCGGCCGGGGGTCAGCGGGTGAGCAGCGTCAGTGCGGCGCAGGTTCCGCTCGCCGCGCCGACGGCCAGCACGACGGCCGCGAGGCAGCGCTTCCGGAGCAGGTGATAGCGGCCGGAGTACTCACCGCGGAGTTCGGCGGCGCGCTCGGAGATGCGGATGAGCGACTCCCGGCAGGAGGCCACACGGTCCGCCGTGTAGACGCGTTCGACGTCTTCCCGTTGTGCGCGGGTGAGCCAGGGCAACTGGTCGGTGAAGCGGCGGGCGCGCCGTCGGGCATCCTCCACCTCCGCGCTCCACAACAGGTAGCCCTCCAGCTGGGCCAGGCCCCGGGCGCTGTCCTTGTCGTGCTCCACGGCATCCCCTTCTCCGTCGGGCCGTCCTCGTCCTGAGCGGGCTTCCTCACGTCCACCGGTCCCCCGGCAGGACCGGCTTGTTGGCGGCGTCGTCGAGCGAACGGACCCCCGGGTGGTGCAGGTCGAACGCCGGGGATTCGGAACGGATCCGCGGCAGCGTGAGGAAGTTGTGCCGCGGCGGCGGGCAGGAAGTGGCCCACTCCAGCGAACGGCCGTAGCCCCACGGGTCGTCGACCTCGATCTTCTTGCCGTACTTGGCGGTCTTCCACACGTTGTAGAGGAACGGGAGGATCGACAGTCCGAGCAGGAACGAGGAGATCGTCGAGATCGTGTTCAGGGCGGTGAAGCCGTCCGCGTCGAGATAGTCCGGATAGCGTCGCGGCATGCCCTCGGCACCGAGCCAGTGCTGTACGAGGAACGTGCCGTGGAAGCCGATGAACAGCGTCCAGAACGTCATCCTGCCGAGCCGCTCGTCCAGCATCTTGCCCGTGAACTTCGGCCACCAGAAGTGGAATCCGGCGAACATCGCGAAGACCACGGTGCCGAAGACGACGTAGTGGAAGTGCGCGACGACGAAGTACGAGTCGGATACGTGGAAGTCCATCGGCGGCGAGGCCAGGATGACGCCCGTCAGACCGCCGAAGAGGAAGGTGACGAGGAAGCCGATCGACCAGAGCATCGGGGTCTCGAAGGACAAGGAGCCCTTCCACATGGTGCCGATCCAGTTGAAGAACTTCACACCGGTCGGCACCGCGATGAGGAAGGTCATGAAGGAGAAGAACGGCAGCAGCACGCTCCCGGTGGCGTACATGTGGTGCGCCCATACCGTCGCCGAGAGGCCCGCGATGGCGATGGTGGCGGCGATCAGACCGATGTAACCGAAGATCGGCTTGCGGCTGAAGACCGGGATGACCTCGCTGACGATCCCGAAGAACGGCAGGGCGATGATGTACACCTCGGGGTGGCCGAAGAACCAGAAGAGGTGCTGCCAGAGCAGCGCTCCACCGTTCGCCGCCTCGAAGACGTGCGCGCCGAACTTCCGGTCGGCCTCCAGCACCAGCAGGGCGGCGGCGAGTACGGGGAAGGCGAGCAGGACCAGCACACCGGTCAGCAGCACGTTCCAGGTGAAGATCGGCATACGGAACATCGTCATGCCGGGCGCGCGCATGCAGATGATCGTGGTGATGAAGTTGACCGAACCGAGGATCGTGCCGAAGCCGGAGAAGGCCAGGCCCATGATCCACATATCGGCGCCGATACCGGGTGAGCGGATCGCGTCGTTGAGCGGGGCATAGGCGAACCAGCCGAAGTCGGCCGCGCCCTGGGGCGTCAGGAAGCCCGCCACGACGATGAGCGAGCCGAAGAGGTACAGCCAGTACGCGAACATGTTCAGCCGCGGGAACGCCACGTCGGGCGCGCCGATCTGCAACGGCATGATCCAGTTCGTGAATCCGGCGAAGAGCGGCGTCGCGAACATCAGCAGCATGATCGTGCCGTGGATCGTGAACGCCTGGTTGAACTGTTCGTTCGAGATGAGCTGCGTGCCCGGACGTGCCAGTTCGGCACGCATGACCAGGGCGAGGACGCCACCGACGATGAAGAAGGCGAAGGACGTGACCAGGTAGAGCGTGCCGATCGTCTTGTGGTCAGTGGTGGTCAGCCACTTGATGACCACATTGCCCGGCTCCTTGCGCCGTACCGGCAGCTCGTTCTGGAAGACATCGGCATCCGCCGATTCTGAGGTGTCCCTCGTCGTCACTGCGACACTCCTTCGGTCGACGGCCGTTCGCGGACTCGGCGACCAGAATGGACCCGCAGCCATCCACGCTGTGGGACATCCTTCTCAGCACGGGGATGGCTGCCGCCAAGGACACTCCTTTGGCCGACGGCCGTGGCTGCGCGGACCCGATCGGCAGACTCTAGGCACCGGCCCATTCGCGCATGGCCCGGCGTGAGGGGAAGTCCGCGACGTCTCTGTCCAGGGGCTCGTCGGTGTACTGGTGGATGCGCCAGGGCGCCTTGATGCGGGGCTTGCCCGAGGTGACGTAGTCGGCGATCCACAGCCCGTCGCCCGCGTACGAGGTGGTGTCGTGGTTGAGCCAGAAATGGCGGTTGCAGTAGAGCAGGACGCGGTGGCCGGGCCGCAGGCGCTTCACCTCGCGGATGAACCGGTCCTTGTCGGCGTTGCTGGCGCGCGTGCCCTCGCCGGTCTGTTCCCAGTCGACGGCGAGCAGGTCACCGGCCCGCTCCGGGGCCTTGCCGACGAAGTACTCCGCCTGGTCGGTGATGTTCCCGGGCCAGAGGAAGTGGTAGAAACCGACCACGCAATCGGCGCCCCGCGCGCGCTCGGTCTGGGCCGTGAGACGCGGATTGATGTAGGAGCGGCCTTCGGTGGCCTTGATGAGGACGAAGTCGAGACCGTCGGTGTCGAAGGACGTCTGGTACGCGCTGACGTCGACGCCGTGCAGCATGAGGCCACCTCCAAGTGGGGGTATGAGGTTCCGGTTCTTCCCCGGTTACGTGCCCGGGCCGCCGGCCTCCCATCCCCCAACGGGATGAATAACCGGTCCCGCCGCATCGGAATAGTGTGCGCCCGCGCACAGTTGGTGACCGAACGAGACTTGATCACATCGCGCACGCCGGCACTCAGTATCGGAAGGTCGAAGCCATGAAGATCGGCATCATCGGAGCGGGCCACATCGGCGGCAACCTGACCCGCCGTCTCACGGCCCTGGGACACGAGGTCTCCGTCGCGAACTCGCGCGGCCCGGAGACCCTCACGGCGCTGGCCGAGGAGACGGGCGCCCGCCCTGTCTCCGCCGCCGACGCGGCGCGGGACGCGGAAATCGTCGTCGTGACGGTGCCGCTCAAGGCCGTCACGGCCCTGCCGAAGGGCGTCATCGACGGAGCGGCGCCGGGCGCCGCGGTCATCGACACGGGCAACTACTACCCGCAGCAGCGCGACGGCCGCATCGCCGGGATCGAGGAAGGGCTGACGGAGAGCCGCTGGACCGAGCAGCAGATCGGCCACCCCGTCATCAAGGCGTTCAACGGTACGTACGCCCAGGACATCCTCGACGCGGGCCGCCCCAAGGGCACGCCCGGCCGCCAGGCCCTGCCCGTGGCAGGTGACGACGAGGCCGCCAAGCAGGCCGTGCGTGACCTCATCGACGAGCTGGGCTTCGACACCGTGGACGCAGGCGGTCTGGACGAGTCGTGGCGCCAGCAGCCCGGCACGCCGGTGTACGGCAACCAGGGCGACGTGGAGGCCATCGTGAAGGCCCTCGCCGAGGCCTCGCCGGAACGTACCGCGGAGTTCCGCGCCTGAGCTACCCGCTTGACGCTACCGGTGAGTAAGGTGTGCCTCCGGGCGTCGGCGCCACGGCCCACCGGGTCCCGGTAGTTGTTCAGGGCGGCCGTGAACAAGGAGCCGCCGCATGCCCCGCACCATGTCCGTCTCGGACAGCATCGTGATCAACGCCGCCCCGTCGGCCGTGTACGAGCAGCTCAGCGATCCTACGGCGATGGGGCGGTGGAGTCCGGAGAACACGGGCGCCACCGTGGTCGGGGAACGCCGGGAGGCGTACGTGGGCATGGTCTTCGACGGGCGCAACAAACGCGGTTCGCTGCGTTGGACGACCAAGTGCACGGTGACGGCCGCCGACCCGGGCAGCCGCTTCGCCTTCCGTGTCCACGCGATCGGCGCCCGGCGCCCGAGGCTCCCCGGGTCGATAGCCACCTGGGAGTACCGCTTCGAAGCGGTCGACGGCGGCACCCGGGTCACCGAGATCTGGACCGACGACCGGCGCGCGTGGCCCGATTTCCTGGCCAACGCCTTCGACCGGGTCGCGACCCGGGGGCACACCTTCGCCGCGTTCCAGGCCCGCAACATCCGCACGACGCTGGAGCGGCTGAAGACGGCGCTGGAGCAGAGCGATGGGCGCCCGCTCGGCTCATGAGGCCCAGTGCGAAGGACGGCTCAGGGAGGGCGGCAGCTTGGTGCCGACGTCACCCCTGGCCGCGTTGAGCTGGGCCTGCGTGAGGAACAGGCTGCCGGTGAGGTCGGCGCCCGCCAGTTCGGCGTCGCGGAAGTCGGCGCCGATGAGATCGGCCAGGCGCAGGTCTGCCCCTGTGAGGTCGGCCGCGATGAGGTAGGCGCCCCGGAGGTCGGCGCCTTGCAGGTCGGCGCCCCTGAGCCGGGCTCCGATGAGGTCGGCGCCCCGGTGATCGCGCTTCTTGCGCCGGGGCGCGGTGGCGCGCACGAGTTCGCTGGTACGCAGAAGCAGGGCGGCCACACCGTCGCGATGCGCCGACACGTCCAGCTCCGCCAGGGAGCCGGCGGGGCGGTCCGTCAGGCGTTCCGTGGCGTCGAGCGCTTGCCGGATCTCGGCGTGGAGCGGCTTCGCCGCGGGCAGCGCGAGGGCCTCGGTGAGGTACCAGAGCAGTTCGTGGAGCTGACGCATCACCGGGAACACCTGGAACATCTCCTGGGCCGTGCCGGGCTGCCGCCGCCAGTCCCGGCCGCCGTAGGTCTCCTGAGAGACCTTCTGGCCGGCGCCGAAGCAGTCGTACACGGTACAGCCGGAGAATCCCTCGGACCGCAGCGTGGTGTGAATGCCACAGCGGAAGTCGTCCCGGAGGTTCCGGCAGGGCTGTCCCGCCTCCTTGTTGATCGCGAAGTCCGCCGAGGCGGTCAGGGTCAGTGCGACACAGCACAGCCCGAAGCAGTTCGCGCAGTCGGCGCGCAGAGCGGGGCGCTCGTCGGCAGGGACGGAGGTCGGATCGTTTTCGGGCACGGTGCGTGGCTTCCTCTGGTGCGACGTACAAGCCTCTTGTGTGACGTACAAGAAGGTCGAGCTTAACGAGGTGTCACCCATACGCGCCGCCTCATGATCATCACCCGGTGGGAGCTACCGCCGTAACGTCCAGTTTCGCCCTATTCCCCAGGCGAAAGAGCCCCCCTTCATGCGCGTACGTCCGATGGCTGCTCCCGGTTCCCCGTCCGGCCGCGACCCCCGTCACCGCCCGCTCGCCCGTCGGCTGGTCGTCTCCCTGCTTCTTCCGCTGCTCACCGTGGCGGGCAGCGCACTGTTCGCACCCGGTGTCTCGGCCGCTGCTCCCGTGGCCGTCTCGTCACTCTCCATCAGAGTCGCGCCGACTGCCGACGGGCCGTGTACGAGCAGCGACCCGGTCGTCTGCGCGATCCGGGAGATGACGCCGCAGGAGCGGGCGGAAGCGCGCGAGGTCCGCATGCGCTACCACGAGCTCCTGGACCACATGGAGCAGGTCGAGCAGCAGATGCGCGACGAGGGCCGGTCGGACGAGGAGATCGCCAGGGTCCTGGTGGACATGCGCAACGAGGCGAAGGACATCACCAGGGCCGGGATGTCCCCGGAGGCGGTCGCGCTCCTGGAGGCCCGCAACATGGTCAAGTACGGCAACCCGCTGGGCCCGACGGCCGATCAGCAGTTCGCCAGGTACGGGAGCTGGGACAAGGTCATCGACGCGGCGACCCGCAGCAGCGCCGCGGTCGACGAGGAGCTCGGGCTGGAGCCGCGTCGCTGATGTCGGCAGTCGTGCTGCAGGACTACGACCGCCACGGCGAAGTACGAGTGCTCGACCCGGACTCCGGCCGCCTGTCGACCGGCGGTGCGATCACGACGGTGGTCTGCCACGGCTTCGTCCATGTCCTGCCGCACGACCCCACCTCTCCCCGTGCGCTCGCTGAGGGCGCCGCCCTGTACGCCGAGTCGTCGAGGCTCTGGCTGCAGCTCGGCGGGGACCGCTGGGACTGCGAGGTGGTGTCGGTGCGGTACACCCGGCAGCCGGACGGCTCCCGCCTTCTCACGGTCGCTCCCGCGGACGGTCCGCCCCGGGTGCTTCCTGTGCCCGGCCCGGACGCCGGCCCGTTCGATCCGTCCTACGACTGGACGGACGCCGTCGCGGACGACTTCTTCCTGTGGGCTGCCGATCAGCTCGCCGACGCCGGACACCGGGCCGTGCTGCGCGCCCACTATCTGCAGGGTTTCGCGCCCGTGTGACCGGGGTTCGACGGCCCGTTCCGGGGCGTTGTCAGAGGGGTGACGCAGACTGGGGCTCACGCAGGTCACCGCCGAACGGGGGCACCGATGAGCACTGCGGACGAGGCGGGGTTCGAGCCCGCCACCGGAGACGGTCCGCCGCTTCCCGGCGCCGGGGAGAAGCGCGCCGGATCGGTCAGGACCGCGTTCGAGGGGATGCTGCAGATCCGGCGGCTGACGAACGCGGAGCACGCGAATCCGGAAGGTGTTCCTGCGCCTTGGGAGCTCCATCGGACGGTGCGGGCTGTGGCCCTTGCCCTGGAGGCCGCAGGAATGTCTCCCTCCGTCGTCGACCTGTCCGGCCAACGGGTCGCCCTCGGCTATCGCGTGAGCCCCGGTGAGTCACCCGGCTCCGTCCGCGTGGAGTGGCTCGGCCCGCCTGGCAGCGGGGCCGCCCAGGACGAGGAGAAGGCGCTGCCGCAGTGCGCGGAGGTGCTCCAGCGGCTGGGCTGGACGGCTCTGCTGTACCGGGGCCCGCGCCGCAGACGCTACCTGGAGGTGGAACCGCCTGCGGGTGACCCGCGTGGGCGTGGCGCCTGAGCGAGGGGCGATCGTGCGCACTGGGAGCGGTACCCGGAACGGTGGCAGGAGCGGCGCACGGAACGGTGGCGGGAGCGCATTGTCAGACCCATGGTGAATGCTTGACGGTCCGACACCTCTGACCGGGAGATGCTGAGATGCGTAACGACGAGATCGCCGCGGCCCAGGCGTACATCCGTCTACTGGAGGCCACCCGCGCCGCGCTCACCGACCCTGATGACGCCCCGCTCTACATACCGCTGCTAGCCTCGCCGATCGCGGAGGCCGACGAGGCGCTGCGGAGCGCGGGGCTCTCGGGGAACGAGGAGCGGCTGTTCTCGCTCGTACGGGCTCTTCGGCCCAGCCTCACCGGCTCCGACCGCTGACCGGCAGCAGGGGGGCCGCCGGGCTAGGCGCCCTACGCGGGAGAGCCGAGGCCCAGCTCCTGATCGCCGAGCGGCGCGAAGTAGCGGGCGACATCGGTTTCGGAGACGTCAGCGAGCTCGGCCGGGGCCCACTTGGGAGTGCGGTCCTTGTCGATGATCTGTGCGCGCACGCCCTCCACCAGATCGGGTCCGGTGAAGGCCCGGCAGGAGACGCGGTACTCCTGATCGAGCGCGGCCTCCAGGCTGTCGAGGCCGCGGGCCCGGCGCACGGCGGCGAGCGTGACCTTGAGTGAGGTGGGCGACTTGGACAGGAGCGCCTCGGCTGTCTCCTTCGCCGCGGTCACGCCACTGGCGTTGAGCCGGTCGACGATCTCCTCGACGGTGTCGGCCGCGTAGCAGGCATCGATCCACGCGCGCTGCGCGGCGAGCTCACCTTCGGGTGCCTCGGACGCGAAGCCCCGCACGGTCTGTGCCACTTCACCCGGGCTCGCGCACCCGGCGAGTGCCGCGGTGAGCTCGGGCAGCCGCTCCGCGCGTACGAAGTGGTCGGCCAGCCCGCACAGCACGGCATCGGCCGCGCCGACCGCCTGTCCGGTGAGCGCCAGATGGGTGCCGAGCTCACCGGGCGCCGATGCCAGCAGGTGGGTGCCGCCGACATCGGGGACGAACCCGATGCCGGTCTCGGGCATGGCGACGCGTGAGCGCTCCGTGACGATACGGACATCGCCGTGGGCCGAAACCCCCACGCCGCCGCCCATGACGATGCCGTCCATCAGCGCCACGTACGGCTTGGGGAATCGGGCGATGCGGGCGTTGAGCCGGTACTCGTCCCGCCAGAACGCCAAGGACGCCTCGCCCCCGGCGCGCGCGTCGTCATGGATGGAACGGATGTCCCCGCCCGCGCACAGTCCCCGTTCCCCCGCCCCGCTGATCACGACGGCGACGACCGAGTCGTCCTGCTCTGCGGTCGCGAGACCTTCGGCGACACGCCGCACCATGGTGTGGGTCAGCGCGTTGAGAGCCCGTGGCCGGTTGAGCGTGATGTGAAGGGTGTGGCCTTCGGTGTGCAGCAGGACGGTGTCGTCGGTCATCTATGCGCTCCGGTCAGGGCCTGGGCGTGTCTTCCGCCGGTCGTGGACGATCTTTCACTGCCATTCTGCGACGGCGGTCCCACGGCCCGGACAGCGGGCGCCCCGTTCAGAGAGCCTTGTGCATGATGTGCAGCCCGACGTAGCCCTCGACCGGATGGTTGAAGCCCTCGGGCAGAGTCCCCAGAACCTCGAACCCGAGGGACCGGTACAGGCGTACGGCATGGACGTTCGTCGCCACCACGGCGTTGAACTGCATCGCCCGGAAACCGGCGGTGCGGGCCCAGTCCACGCTGTACTCGCACAGGGCCCTGCCCACACCCTTGCCCGAGTGGGCGGGGTCGACCATGTAGCTGGCGCTGGCGATGTGTGAGCCGTTACCCATGTGGTTCCGGTTCATCTTGGCCGTGCCCAGAACGGCACCGGACTCGTCGACCGCGACGACCGCACGGTTCGGCGCCGGCACGAGCCACCACTCCCGTGCGTCGTCCCTGGCGAGGTCGACGGGGTAGGTGAACGTCTCGCCCGCGGCAACGATTTCGTGGAAGAACGGCCAGATGGCGGGCCAGTCCTCGGTGGTGGCTTCCCTGATCAGCATGGGATCAGAATGCCTGTTCCCTTCGCGAGCCGCGAATCCATTGCCGAGCGCCGGGCGGGGCTACGGCGCGGTCGCCCTCCTGCGCAGCCCCAGTCTGGCCAGCAGCCGCGGCCTCGTTCCCCGTTCGGAGTTCAGCGCGCCCGGGCCCGTCGACGCGGGCGAATCCACCGACTCGGGCGGGTCCACCACCGCGCCTGTGTCCGGCGCCGCGCCGTCCGCCCGCGCCGGTGCGACCCGGCGGCCTCGATCCTCACCCGGGCGCGGAGCGGGCCTCGTCTCACGGGCCCGGTCCAGCTCCAGGGTCAGATTGACCCGCCGCCACAGAATCTCGTCCGGATCGTCGGCGAGCATCAACTGCGCCATGATCTCCCGCCCGCTCACGGACCCCGGGCGTCCGAAGACCGGTTCCGGCCTGACCCTGGCGAGGTAGGCGCGCTCGTACGGATCGTCGACCACCTCCGCGAGCTGGACCGGATCGAGCGCGGATGCCTGTACGGATGCGCGCACCCACGAATCCTCGGTGCCGCCCAGCAGCCGGTCGATCCTGCCCGTACGCCAGTTGCGCGCCCGCCAGTCGACGCCCGCCTCCAGCATCGTGCGCATGCCCACCGGACTCTTTCCCGCGAGGAGCCCCGGTTCACGAGCGGCGAACCGGGCGAGTTCCTCGGCGAGATAGAGCCACACCACCGCGCGGTAGCGGTTGAGGTAGAACGAGACCGGGGAGACGCAGCCCACCCTGGCGAGTCGCGTGAACCGGACGGGACTGATCCCGAGCAGTGCGGCCCCTTCCGCCGTCCCCACAGTGCGCACCCGGTCCCGCAACGCTTCGGGAAAACCGTCCTGCGCGCGCAGTCGGCCGATCTCCTCGCTGTGGACCCTCGGCCGCCCTCCGCCCTGCCCCGCCGTGACCGCGATCAGGCCGAGATGCACGGCCAACTCGAACTCACCGCGCCTGAGCTCCAGTTGTTGCGCGGCGCGGCCGGCCGCCACCGTGACCGCAACGCCTGCGCCCGCCTCTTCCGTACCACTTACGCCGTACCCGCGCGTCGCTTCCCTGACAGCCATGACCGTCCTCCCCCGTGAAGGCTCGAATACTCTGTGTGATCACCGTAGCCCGGAGGAGGCTGTCCCGGTTCGGCCTGTGGATAACTTCGCGGCCGAACGAAAGGAGCAGGTCAGAGGCGGATGGGGCCGTCGCCTCCGCCGTTGCGTATCCCGACGCCGAGATGCTCGCCCACCCGGTTCACGAGCAGGGTCATCTCGTAGGCGACCTGGCCGACATCGGCCTCGGCCGCACTCAGTACACACAGACAACTGCCTTCGCCCGCGGCCGTCACGAACAGCAGTGCCTCATCGAACTCCACCATGGTCTGCCGCGCCCGGCCCGCTCTGAAGTGCCGGCCCGATCCACGGGCCAGGCTGTGCAGACCCGACGACACGGCCGCGAGATGTTCGGCGTCCTCGCGTGCCAGGCCCGTGCTCGCCCCGGTCACGAGGCCGTCATTGGACAGCACCAATGCGTGCCGTACGTGTTCCACCCGGCCGGTCAGATCGTCAAGGAGCCAGTCAAGTCCCCGGTCCAACGCCATGCGCTCTTCCTCCCCGCTCATACGTTCCCCACATCGCGCGTAAGCCTTGCGTACCGCTCCCGTACGGGCAAGCGCCTCCCTTTCGTCGGGGCGCCGCTTCGCGCCACGCCCTTTCCCCGTCCGAGGATGGCTCCATGGCACACCACATGACACGAGACGAGTGGCATTCCTTCGTTTCCGAGGGCACACGCACAGCCAAGGTGTCGACCGTCCGGGCCGACGGAAGCCCGCACATCGCTCCCGTCTGGTTCCTGCTCGACGGTGACGATCTGGTCTTCAACACAGGCAAGGAGAGCGTGAAAGGCCGGAACATGGCGCGCGACGGCAGGGTGGCGCTGTGCATCGACGACGACCGTCCGCCTTTCGCGTTCGTCGTGCTCCAGGGGCATGTCGAACTCAGCGAGGACCCTGCCGAACTTCGTCACTGGGCGACCCGTATCGCCGCCCGCTACATGGGCCACGAGGCGGCAGAGGAGTTCGGCGCGCGCAATGGCGCTCCCGGCGAACTCGTCGTGCGCGTACGCGTGGACAAGGTGACGGCGATGGCCGCCGTCGCCGACTAGCGGCGGCCCTTCGCCGGCCTCCAGGCCCTAGCTGACCGAGTCGAGGAGCCGGGCCGTGTGCATGCGGCCCGCGTACTCGACCATACGGATCAGGACTTCTTTTCCGGAGTCGCGGTCGCGCGCGTCGCACAGCACGACCGGGGTGCCCTGGTCGAGGTCGAGAGCCCGGGACACGTCCTGCGCCCCGTAGGTGCGAGCGCCCGGGAAGCAGTTCACCGCGACGACGAAGGGGATGTGCCGGTGCTCGAAGTAGTCGACGGCCGGGAAGCAGTCCTCCAGGCGCCTGGTGTCGGCGAGAACCACTGCTCCGAGCGCACCCTGGGACAGCTCGTCCCAGAGGAACCAGAAGCGGTCCTGCCCCGGGGTGCCGAACAGATACAACGACAGTCCGGACCTGATGGTGATGCGGCCGAAGTCCATGGCCACGGTCGTGGTGGTCTTCTGGTCGACGCCACCGGTGTCGTCAACCGTCTGTCCGGCTTCACTGAGAAGCTCCTCGGTACGCAATGGCCTGATCTCACTCACGGCGCCGACCAGGGTCGTCTTCCCGACCCCGAATCCGCCGGCGACCAATATCTTCAGCGCGAGTGCGGTGGACTCGCCGCCTTCTTCCCCGTCCATGGTGTCAGCGTTTCCCACGTGCTCGGAGGGCATCGATCACTTCTCTCACGCATGAGCCTCAAGAGGCATAAGTGCTGGTCATGGTCATCTTGTCGAGCTCGGTCGAGCATCTTCGGGCATCGGCACGGGGACAGCATCGCAAGCAGGGGACCGACCCCGAGGGGTGTGATCGGTTTTGACCGATGAGGCTGAACGAAGTTTGCCAATTGCCCATGTGCGGTCGTAATTCGAAACGGGATGGTCGATTTTTCGCCAACAGGATGCCGTCGTCACAGAGCCCGGAGGCCGTCGATCACCTCGCGCAGAATCCGCTCGTTGGGCAGTTGGGCGGGAGGTACGGGGCGACTGACCCGTACCTGGCCCGCTTCGAGCAGATCACCGAGCAGCACCCGCACCACGCCGACCGGAAGGTCCGCGTCGGCGGCGAGTTCCGCGACCGACTGCGTCTCGCGGCGGCAGAGGGTGAACAGCGCCCGGTGTTCGGGGCCGAGAAGGGGCGGGTCGGCGGCGTCGGGTGGATCGTCGGCGATGTCGACGAGCGCGATCAGGTCGAAGCGCACCCCGCTGGGCCCCGGTTCGGTACGTCCGCCCGTCATGGCGTAGGGACGTACCAGGGGGCCGGCTTCGGCGTCGTACCACTGGCTGCCCGGCAGATCCTCCTCGTCCGCCTTCTCCCGTGCCGGGTACCGGGCGTGGGCCCCGAAGGGGCCGTGGGGCGAGTACGAGTGGTCGGGTTCCTCGGTCATGCGCACGTCTCCGTCCCGTCAGCCCGCCGTCGGGGGTCCGACGAGCCGCGGAGGGGTCCGCAGGTGCTCGCCGACACGTTTCACGAGGCGCGCCATCTCGTACGCGACCAGACCGATGTCGGCAGCGGCGGTGCTCAGCACCGCGAGGCACGATCCGTCTCCGGCCGCGGCCACGAAGAGGAAGCCGTCGTCCATCTCGACCATGGTCTGGCGCACTCCCCCGGCCCTGAAGTGCCGGCCCGCTCCCTTGGCGAGGCTGTGGAAGCCGGAGGCCACCGCGGCCAGGTGCTCGGCGTCCTCACGGCTGAGCGCGCTGGAGGCGCCGACGGCCAGGCCGTCGCTGGAGAGCACGACGACGTGCCGCACTTCGCCGACCCGCGTCACCAGATCGTCCAGCAGCCAGTCGAGTTCGCCGGAGCGACGCGCCCCCGCCGTCCATTCGTTCACGGTCATGCGTGGTCTCCTTCGATGGGCTGACGGGGCCCGGAGTCGGGCCGGTGCCTTGCGGGGGCGGCCTGCGGAGCCGTACGTCCTGGGGCGGGGCCGCCACCGCGGACCCATCCGTCGCGGTACGCGGTCATGCGGTCGCGGGCCTGTTCCGGGGTGCGTTCGGCGGGCTGCGAAGTGCCCTCGGCGCTGTCACGGGGCGGCGGCTCGGGGCGCGGCTCCTCGCGCAGTTGGGGGACGAGGTGGGCCTGCCGTACGCGACGGGGCAGGTCGCTGTCATCTCCCCCGTCCGGCAGGTCCGGCATGTCCGGCGCATGCGCGGGAGGTGTCCGGACGGCTGTGCGTTCCGACCGTTCCGACCCTTCCGACCGTTCCGTGAAGCGGGCGCGGCCCTGCCTGCTCTCGTCCACGGATCGCGGACGCTGCCGCTGCCGCAGGCTCGTGACGGGCGCCGAACCGGGGCCCGGTGCCGACTCGATGGCGGGGACGGCGACCGGGGCGGGGAACGCGGTGGGGCGCCGGCGCGCCGGGCCGGGGCCCGGGTCCGCACGGCCGGCGTCGTCCCGGTCCATCGTCGCTGTCGCGGGGCCGGGGCCCACCGCGGCGGGTGGCTCGGCCGCGGGCAGTCCGCTCGGCAGCAACGCGGTCGGTACGAGGACGACCGCGGTCGTACCCCCGTAGGGAGAGGTGCGCAGCTTCACCTTGATCCGGTGGCGGGCGGAGAGGCGGCTCACGACGAAGAGTCCGAGGCGGTCACTGTCGAAGAGGTCGAGGGTCTCGGACTCCTCGATCCTCCGGTTGGCCTGGGCGAGGAGTTCCCCGCCCATTCCCAGCCCCCGGTCCTCGATCTCCAGTGCGTAGCCGTTGCCCACGGGTTCGCCGCTGATCCGCACCTTGGTGTGCGGTGGCGAGAACTGTGCCGCGTTCTCGATGAGTTCGGCGAGGAGATGGGTCAGGTCGGCGACCGCGTCGCCCTTGACCGCCGCGTCGGGCAGCTGGCGCACCTCGACCCGCGCGTAGTCCTCGATCTCCGAGACGGCCGCGCGTACGACATTGGTCAGTGGTACGGGCATGCGCCAGGCGCGCCCGGGGGCCGATCCGGAGAGGATGATCAGGCTCTCGGCGTGGCGGCGCATGCGTGTGGTCAGGTGGTCGAGCCGGAAGAGGTCGCCCAGTTCGTTGGGGTCCTCGGCGCGGCGCTCCATGCCGTCCAGCAGGTTGAGCTGCCGGTGGACGAGGACCTGGCTGCGGCGGGCGAGGTTGACGAAGACTCCGGAGATGCCGCTGGCGAGTTCGGCGCGTTCGACGGCGGCGGTGAGGGCGGCACGGTGGACGGTGTCGAGCGCCTCGCCCACCTGGCCGATCTCGTCGTGCGACGACCGGCCGGGTGGCGCCTCGGCCTCGATGTCGAGCTCTTCTCCCTCCCGCAGACGCTGCATGGCGTGGGGCAGTTTGCGCCGGGCGATCTCCAGGGCGCTGTTGCGGAGGCTCACGAGCTCGACGACGAGCGCGCGGCCGATGCGTACGGAGATGACGAGCGAAGCGGCCACGGCGACGAACCCGAAGAGGACCGCAGCCCCGGCCGGACTGAGCAGCCCGCCGGCCAGCGGATCGGCGCGGTCGGCGGCGTGGCGTGCGGCGGCCGTCTCGATCGCGCGCAGTTCGGCTCGTACGTTCGCGGCGTTACGGCCCCACTCGGCGGCCGGGACCGCCTGTGCGGCCTTGCGGCCGGGCGCGGCGGCCAGCACCTTCTCCTCGGTCGCCTGGATCCCCCGGTAGGCGCGCCCGTCGGTGACGGATCGCCAGGTTTTGCCGGCGGCTGCGGGAAGGTCGGCGCCGGCCGTGTCGGCGAGGCTCCGGTGGCTCTCCACGGCGCCGGTGAACCGGCGGTGTGCGGGGCCGTCGAGGGTCCCGGTGAGTGCGGCCGTGGCGAGCAGTGCGTCTTCGCGGGACAGCATCTCGCCGGCCCGGTTCAGTTCGAGCAGGACGCGGGCGTCGGAGCCGAACTCGGCGTCCTGGATCCCGGTGAGCGCACCGGAGACACCGAACGCCGCCGTGATGGCCTCGGTGTACTGCGTGTACGCGGCGTCCTGGTCGGCGTCCGTGTCCCGGTCCCCGGTGTCGCGGGGCGGCGGCTCCAGGAGACGGGTGCGCAGCGCGCCGAGCGGCCGGGTGCGGTCCAGGAAGGTGGTGAGGCGCTCCGTGACTCCCGCCGGGAGTCCGCCCGCGTCTGCGACGGTGTGGTTGTCTCCGAGCCTGAGCGCGGCGAGCGCGGTGTCGGTCTGCCGGGACTGCTGCCGCAGTTCGGCGGCGTGGCCCCGGTCGGGTGCGACGAGTTGGCGCAGCGCCGCCTTGCGTTCGGCCTGGAGTGCGTCGACGGCGCCCGAGACCGGTCCCCGCACGGTGGCGTCGACGCGCTGCAACTGGCGCAGACGGGCCACGTCCTGGGCAGTGGTCACCGTGGCGAATCCCCAGAGGGCGAGCAGCGACACGACGGGCACCATGAGCAACGAGATGATCTTGGCCCGTACGGTCCGGGGGCGCAGGGACAGGCGGCGTGGCTCGGGCCCTTCGTCGGACGGGGGCGCCCATGTCTCCCGCTCGTGTCGTTCGTCGGCCGGCGGCCCCGCGTGCGCGCGCCGTCCGCGCGTCGGGGGCGCGGGCCGGTCGGCGGGCGGGCCGGTCTCCGGGGTCGTGCGGGGTGGGCGCATGGCCTCCTCGTTCCGGTGTGAGCTCTTTGTGACACGTGGTGCGGGTGGTGGCCCGCCGCTTCCGGGTGACGCGGTGCGGCCGGGCGTGAGATGCGGGTGCGGTGCCCGGCGGGTGTCAGGGGGCCGGGGCAGCTTGTGCTTCCGCGGGGTTGCGTACGGGTTCGGCGGGCGCCGCGCCCGACCTTTCGGCCGAGGCGTAGGCGGCTCGCTCCCGGTCCGTGGGCGACAGGGCGACGAAGGCCGAGGTGAGGAAGAGGTAGGAGCCGAGGCCGACGGCGAGCGGGAAGATGAACTGCATGACCGTGGCCCCGGGCAACTGGCTGCCGGACGGGACGACCCCCACGTCGACGGCGAACATTCCGGTGTAGTGCATGCTGCTGACCGCCGCACCCATGACGAGGGAGGCGAGGGCAACGGCACCCGGGGTCTTGATGTTGAGCGCTGCCCACAGTGCGGCTGTCGCGGCGACGACGGCGATGACCACGGAGAGCGTCACCAGGAGCGGGTCGTACCGGATCGTGCCGTGCAGCCGCAGCGCGGCCATGCCGATGTAATGCATGCTGGCGACGCCGAGTCCGGTGGTGAGCCCTCCGATCAGCAGCGCCTGGGGCCGGCCCCGGCCGTATCCGACGGCGAAGACCCCGACCCCGACCACCACCATCGCGACGAGCAGGCTGAGCAGGGTGAGCGGCACGTTGTAGCGGATGTCGGTGCCGGTGACACCGAATCCGAGCATGGCGACGAAGTGCATCGTCCAGATGCCGGTGCCGATGGCGGAGGCCGCGGTGAGCAGCCAGTTGCGACGCGACCGGCCGCTCGCGTTGAGCGCGCGCACGGTGCAGCGCAGTCCGAGCGCGGCTCCGATGCATGCCATCGCGTACGACAGTGCGGGTGTAAGCCAGCCGAAGGTGGCGTGGTCCAGGTGTCCCATGAATCGGGGACGCTAGTCCGCCCGGGGGCGCACGCCAGGGGCGCAGTTCGAAAGCAGTTGAAATATGACAGAGAGATGTTCCCGAACGATCGCGCAGCGCTCGAACGTGCACACAACTTCTGACCGTTTCGTTCACTTGGGGACTGCGCGATCATGTGCGTATGACTGACGACCGCACACACGTGCAGGACTTCTTCGCCGCCCGGGCCGCCGGCTGGGACAGCCGCTTTCCCGATGACGGCCCGGCGTACACGGCCGCCGTCGAAACGCTCGGGCTGCGGCGGGGCGACGCCGTTCTCGATGCCGGCTGCGGTACGGGGCGCGCCCTGGCCGCACTGCGCGAGGCGGTCGGTCCCGGAGGCACGGTCCTGGGCGCGGATCTCACACCCGCCATGCTGGACACCGCGGTCCGGGCCGGACGCGACCGCAGCGGCGCCCTGCTGCTCGCGGACGTCGCACAACTGCCGCTGCGGGACCGGTCGCTCGACGCGGTGTTCGCGGCCGGTCTGATCTCGCATCTCGCACAGCCCGGGCCGGGGCTCCGGGAGCTTGCGCGCGTGGTGCGGCCGGGCGGGCAGCTGACTCTGTTCCACCCGCTCGGCCGGGCCGCGCTCGCGGCGCGTCACGGCCGCCCGATCACCGACGACGACCTGCGGGCGGAGCCGAGGCTCGGTCCCCTGCTGGCCGCTTCGGGGTGGCGCATGGACACGTACGTCGACGAGGACGAGCGCTTCCTCGTCCGTGCGGTACGTGTCGGCTGACCTTCCGCGTCACGTGTATCACGAGTGACGCGTCACTCCTCACTCGAAGCGTTCGGCAATCGCTCCCACCAGTGCGTCGGGCCGGTCGAACATGATGTTGTGCCCCGCACCTGGAACAGTGAGCACCCGTACGCCCGAGGCCATGAGCCCGTCCGCGCCAAGGAGTTCACCGCTCAGGGCGCCTTGCAGATAGATCCGGTCCGCCGTCGACTCCGTGAGCATGCGCCGCATGGTGGGATCGGTGCCACGCATCAGCGCGGTGGCGGTGCGGTGCAGGGCCAGGGGGTCCGCGAGCCGCATCGTGGCCGCCCACGTAGGACCGACGCGCTCCAGCACACGGGCGAAACCTCCCCCGTGCACGAAGTCCTCCTCCGTCCACGAACCGATGCCGCTGCCTCCGGTCGTCCCCGGCGGGTACGGGTCGAGGTTGGCCTCGGTCAGCACCAGGCGCGCGACCAGGTCGGGCCGCCGGTGCGCGAGTACGACGGCAACCGCACCACCCATGCTGTGGCCGACCAGCTCCGCGCCCCGCACACCGGCTGCGCCCAGCACGGCGGCCAGCGCGTCGGCGTGATCCTCCAGGGTGTACGCGAAGTCCGCGGGACGGTCACTGATGCCGTGTCCCGGCAGGTCGACGAAGAGCGAGCGCCGCCCCGCGAGCGCAGCGTCGGCGGCGATATGGGCGTGATAGACGGCGGACGTCGCTCCGAGACCGTGAACATAGACGGTCGCCCTCCCGCCACCACCCGGCCGCGCCACCGACTCAGTCCACCGGATCCTGCTGCCGTGCGCGTCGAACTTCGCCTCGTACATCGGCCCTCTCCCTCTGCATCGGACGCACACAATACCTCGGTGTCGATGTATAGCGCCATCGCAGTATGACGTCAGCGATGTACGCCGCCGTGCGGCAGAATGCGGGCATGCTGGAGCTCGCCATCCTCGGATTCCTGTACGCCTCCCCGCTGCACGGCTACGAGCTGCGTAAACGCATCACGGCCCTCACCGGGCATGTGCGGCCGGTCGCGGAGAGCACCCTCTATCCGGCGATCAAGCGGCTGGAGAAGTCGGGACTGCTGGCCCGGGAGACGCAGCCGGGCTCCACGGCGGCCCCTCGCCATGTGCTCACGCTGACGGACGAGGGCAGGGCGGAGCTGCTCCGACGGCTCGCGGGGCCCGCACGCGGGGACATCACCGACGAGAACCGCTGGTTCGTACTCCTGGCGTTCCTCCGGCATCTGCCGGACGCGGCTGCTCAGGCGGACGTGCTGCGGCAGCGGCTGGCGTTCCTCGAAGAGCCCGCGAGCTTCTTCTACGAGGGAGACCGGCCGCTGCGCGCGGAGGAACTGGACGATCCGTTCCGCCGGGGCGTCCTCACGATCGCCCGGGCGACGACGGAAGCGGAACTGCGGTGGCTGCGCGGCACGCTGGAGTCACTCGACGGGCGCGTCTGACCCCCGCAGGTGCGCGACAGGGCAGCCACGAACGCCCGGGGTCGGGAACGTACCGAGCGCCCCGACCTGGTAGCCGTTCGGGTATCCCTTGATCTCCGGATTGAGGCGGGCGTAGTGCGCCGTGGAACGGGGCGGCAGGAGACGTACCGCCCGGGCGCGCAGGCGCAGCGCCGCGCGGGTCAGCCCGCGGGCGACGGCACTCGGCCTCTCGTAACGGAAAGCTCGTAGCAGCGAGTCGTCCAGGAGGGCGAGGCTGGCCCCGCGCGCGACGCGGGAGAGGGGCCTCGGGTACCAGGAGGCCATCAGCGCGAGGGTGGCGTCGGACACCTCGCGCGCGCCCTCGTCCCAGCCGAAGTGCGCGTCCTCGTAGTCGTCGAGTGTGCGCTCGAACTCCTCGTACGTCTGCGGCACCTCCTTGATGCCCATGTGGGCGCCGAGCGTGCGGTAGTAGGCGGCGAAAGCCTTCAGTTCGTGGCCGGAGAGCCGACGCCATCCGTAGCTGTCGAGCCAGCGCTTCGGCGTAACGACGAAAGTGCACAGCACGTAGCGCATGTCGTCGTTGCTGATGTCGTAACTGCGGTGCATCTGGTTGATCCGCCGGACGGCGGTGCGTCCCGCCTCGCTGGTGAATCCGTGCTCGACGACGGTGTCCAGGAGGAGTGCCGTGTCGTCGTATCTCTTCTGCGAACGGTCGGTCAGTTCTGCCGTCTCCGCCAGCAGCCGCCCGATACTGGGCACGGCGTAGGTGCGGTAGAGGGCGAGTTCGAGTGCGCGTGTGATGTCCCAGGGGAACTCGAAGGCCGCGGTCAGCCGGTAGATCTCCAGGAACTCCCGCTCCGGGTCCAGTTGCTGAATCTCCTTCAGCCGGTCGTACCGCTTCGCCATGCTGTCCCCCTTCTTGGGCCGCTCGTCCCACCTTGCGAGGAGACCGGCGGCGCGGCTGCTCACGCGGGACATGTTCCTCCGCAGCACCTCCATTGTCAGGGCCTCGACGATGCGGTTACCGACTGGTTAAGGTGCGCCGACAGATCAAGCCATGACGAGAACGAGGAGGGCGCTGTGGCCGGGACGCAAGACACGGTCGCCGACGACGACGCACTCTATGTGCTGACCGCGGTGCTGTTGACGCCCGCGCAGTTCCCGAGTGTGTTGGGTGACGACTACGTGGCCGCGTGCGGTGCGCTGGCCCTTGAGCCGTTCGCCGAGGGGTACGGCCTGGTCCTGGGCCAGGACGGCGACGGGGCTCGTTGGACCGTGGTCGTCGACGACGTCTCGCTGGTCGCGGTGGCCATCGCCTCCTGGGACTGCGGCATGGAGTACGACCTCTCGCCCGACGACCGCTCGGTGGTCTGCGCGCTGCCGGGCTGGCCGCTCGCGGTCGCGGTCGCCGCGCCCGGCGTGCCCGCCCCGCACGATCCGCTGCCCGACCCTGAGGCGGGAGGCGAGGAGCCGGCCCCGCTGACCCCGCCGGACACGGAGACCTGGGGGCCCGCGCAGCGGCGCCTGGGAGCGGACGAGGTCGCCTCGCAGTGGGCGGCCTGGCGCGAGCAGATCGACGACGAGCCCAACGCGGAGGACAACGCGGGGAACGACGCGAAGAACCACGTAGAGAACGACGCGGGGAACGACGCGGAGAACAGCGGCTCCGCGCCCTCCGGCCGGCATCCCGGTATCCGGAGAGTTCTCGACGAAGCGCGTGCCTATGCCGCCGCTCCGCCTCCGCCCGGCCGCATCCGGTCCGCCTTCGCACCGGGCGACGCCCGCACCCTGCGCGTCGACGGTCCGGGCTGGTCCCTGGTCGCCAGGACCGACGACATCGCGTTCGTCCTGCTGGACGAGGAACCGGGTGAGGTGCTGCCGATCGGACGCGGGCCCGAGCTGCCCGGCCTGCTGAAGACGCTGGACGACATGGCCGTCCGCCCGGCCTGAGACCGCGCCCCGCAGCCGACGACGGAAGGTCGCACCGCCCCGCCATGTGCGCGCCCAAGCGCCGCCCGCGGGGCGGGCGGCGCAGCGGCGGGGGCTACCGGCGCCGGGTCAGCGTCCTATCTCCTTGCGGCCGACCCTGCGGATCCTGCGTCGCTGGGACGGGTCCAGCATCAGATAACCCACTGCGGGCACCCCGATCAGCACGAGCAGGGTCCACCAGAATCCGATGAGCGGCCACAGGATGGCTGCCGCGACGACTCCCCCGATGGCGATCTTTGCACCGTTGGACATGGTCCACGCCTCCTTCGCGGCCGGAGCCGCTCCTGCTGTGAGAACGCATCTACGCGTCCATCGGTTCCTGGGAACCGCCGCCTATCGCAGCGGTTCGCCGACCTCGTGCATGTGTGTCAGCGCTTGCCGGTAGGACTCGATGAGTCCAGTCTCCGCGTAAGGCATGCCGATCGCCTGGCAGTGGGCCTTGACCAGGGGCTGGGCGAGGCGGAGGTGGGGGCGGGGCATGCTCGGGAAGAGGTGGTGCTCGATCTGGTAGTTCAGCCCGCCGAGGAACCAGTCGGTGAGGACGGAGCCGCGGACGTTGCGCGAGGTGAGTACCTGGCGCTGGAGGTGGCCCCAGCGGTCGCCGTCCGGGTCGGGCATCTCCATGCCCTTGTGGTTCGGCGCGAAGGCCATGCCCAGGTGGAGGCCGAACAGCGCGTGGTGCACGAGGGCGAAGACGACGGCCTTGCCGAGCGACATGGTGGTCAGGAGCAGTGTCGCGTACAGAGCGAGGTGGCTGACCATCAGTACGCCCGATACGGCCCTGTCACGCACGGGCTGGTTGCGCAGGAACTGGAAGCCGGAGATCTTGAGGGCGATGCCTTCGAGCAGCAGCATCGGGAAGAAGAGCCGCGCCTGGTTGCGCGTGAGCCAGCGTGCGAAGCCTTCTCGCTGTGCCGCCTGCTTCTGCGTCCACACGAGCGCCCCGACGCCGACGTCGGGGTCCTTGTCTATGTGGTTGGGGTTGGCGTGGTGGCGATTGTGCTTGTCGTTCCACCATGCCTCGTTCATTCCGAGGAGCAGGTTGGAATGGACCAGCCCGATGTTCCGGCTCGCCTTGCGGTTGCCCGATATCTGGGAGTGGCCGGCGTCGTGCCCGACGAAGGCCATCCGGGACCACACGAGGGCCAGCGGCAGCGCCAGGAGCAGGGACCACCAGGTGTTGCCGAGGAGGACCAGACCGGTGATCACGGCTCCGAGTGCGACGAAGTTGACCGCGATGCCCGCCGCGTACCAGCCGGTACGACGCTCCAGGAGTCCCTGGCTCTTGACGGCCCGCAGGAGGGGCGCGAAATCGCTCCCGGTGGTCCCGGAACCAGTGGAGCTGCCGAGGCTCGCGGAGTCGCCCGGCACCTCCGCTCCGTCGCGAGCGTGTTCAGCAACGGTGGCTACCGCCTGGGGCATGACGTCTCCGGTCTCTGGGCATCTGCTCTGACCTCATGAAACGTACGGATGGGAGGCCCGTGGCAGCCATGGCGCCACCACCCGGCCATACCGGGGGCATGCCCCCGGCACCGGTGGTGGTGCTGGCTACACCACGAGTCCCTGAAGGCAGAAATGAGTGACCTGAATCACAGCGCATTTCTCCCGGAAGGTGCTTCGGGTGGAGTACCCTCGGCGACCCCGGCCCCACTAGTCAAATTTGAGGAATCTGACATCGCTGTGCACAGGCTTCCTGCGGCAACGCTTTCCGAGATCTCTGAACTGTCCCGCTGCTCCGCAGTCTTCCTCCCCGCAGATCCGGCCCGTACCGGCCTGATCGCGTTCTGGAACCCGGACGGTAGCACCCCTCCCGCGGCCCCCGGGATTCCGCGGGAACTGACCGTCGTCGGGGCGGACGCCGAACCGTACGCGGTACCGGCGCTGCTCCTGTCCGTACGGGAGGCTCTTCCGGTACTCACGCGGGCGCGGGCGAGCGGACACGCCTCCCCCGCCACCGCGTTCTGGGGCGCCGCCGCCCTGCTTGCACTGCAATTGGGCGCCCGTGGACTGCTCCTGCCGGGGCTGAGCGCCACCGACCACGACGCCTGGCGGGCCGGCCCGCTGACGGCAGAGGACTTCGAACGGATCCGGACGCTCGCCGCGGCGATGCCGCCCACCGCCCACGCCGTGCCGCTCGACGAGTCGGCCGAGCCTGTCCTGCTGCCAGAACCGGAAGGGCTCCTGCGCGCATTCCTGGACGCCGTGGCCGACAGCCTTCCGCGTACCCCCGCCGCCGCGCTCGCCACCGGCAGCCCTGCCTTCACGGCCGATGAGCCACAGAAATGTGCTGATCAGCGCGGGTGGGCGGCCGATGTGGCGGCCGGCCACGACGCGGGCGTACGACTGTCCCTGCGGATCGAAGTCTCCGGTATCGGGAAGCCGTCGGAAAGCACGAGCGGAATGGGAGACGGGGCAGCCGCCGGGCCGTCGTTCCGCGCCGTTCTGCAGATCCACAGCGTCAGCGATCCCACGCTCGTCGCCGATGCGGCGGACGTCTGGGCAGGCACCGCTCCGACGGCCGCGGCCTTCGGCCCACGGGCCCGGATGGACGCCCTCCTCGCGCTGCGCCGCGCCGCGCGCGCCTGGCCTCCGCTGACGCCGCTGCTGTCCGCCGCGGTACCGGACTCCGTCGACCCCGCGGACGAGGAGATCGCCGAACTGCTGGGGCCCGCCGCTCGGGCGCTCGCGGCGACCGGCGTCCAGGTCCACTGGCCCAAGGAGCTGGCCCGCAAGCTCACGGCACGCGCGGTGATCGGTCCCGTGGACCCCCACGAGACCGGGGACGGCCAGGACGGCGCCAAAGGGCCTGTCCGCACGGCGTCGGACACCCCCTCCTTTCTCTCCGCCGACGCACTGCTCGCCTTCGACTGGTCATTCGCCCTCGGGGACCAGAAGCTCACCCGGGAGGAGCTCGACCGCCTCGCGGAAGCCGGCAGACCGGTCGTCCGGCTGCGCGATCAGTGGGTACTCATCGACCCGGAGGAGGCCCGGCGCGCCCGCGAGACCCAGGACCGCAAGGTCACTCCCATCGACGCGCTCGGCGCCGCACTGACCGGTTCCACCGAGGTCGACGGGCGCCGGGTCGAGGTCGCGGCGACCGGCTGGCTCCAGCAGCTGCGGGACCGGCTGGCCGATCCGGAGTCGGGCCGGAACCAGACGGTCGGCCAGCCCCCCGCTCTCACCGCGACATTGCGCGACTACCAATTGCGCGGTCTGAACTGGCTGAACACCATGACGTCCCTCGGTCTTGGCGGCTGTCTCGCCGACGACATGGGGCTGGGCAAGACCATCACGCTGATCGCGCTGCACCTGCACCGCCAGGGCGTCGATTCCGCCGCCGGGCCGACGCTGGTGGTGTGCCCCACCTCCCTGATGGGCAACTGGCAGCGGGAGATCGAGAAGTTCGCCCCCGGTACGCCGGTACGCCGCTTCCACGGCGCTTCACGGTCCCTTGAGGGGCTGGCCGACGGCGAGTTCGTCCTCACCACGTACGGCACGATGCGGCTCGACGCGCCACGGCTCGCCGGGACCGACTGGGGCATGGTCGTCGCGGACGAGGCCCAGCACGTCAAGAACCCGTACTCCGCGACCGCGAAACAACTGCGGACCATCGGAGCGCGGGCGCGCGTCGCGCTCACCGGAACCCCCGTGGAGAACAACCTCTCCGAGCTGTGGGCCATCCTCGACTGGACGACCCCTGGCCTCCTGGGCCGGCTGGGTACCTTCCGTACCCGCTACGCGAGCGCGGTCGAGGGCGGCAACGACCCGGGAGCCGCCGAACGGCTCGCCACGCTGGTGCGCCCGTTCCTCCTGCGGCGCCGCAAGTCCGACCCGGGCATCGCCCCGGAGCTTCCGCCGAAGACCGAGACCGACCGTGCGGTGTCGCTGACCGCCGAACAGACCGGGCTGTACGAGGCCGTGGTACGGGAGACGCTGGCCGAGATCTCCGGCTCCGACGGCTTCGCGCGACGCGGCCTCGTCATGAAGCTGCTGACCGCGCTCAAACAGATCTGCAACCACCCGGCGCAGTATCTCAAGGAGGAGCGGCCCCGGATCGCGGACCGGTCGGGGAAGGTCGAGCTGCTCGACGAGCTCCTCGACACGATCCTCGTCGAGGACGCGAGCGTGCTGGTGTTCACCCAGTACGTGCAGATGGCCCGGCTGCTGGAACAGCACCTGGCGGTGCGCGGCGTGCGTACCCAGTTCCTGCACGGTGGTACGCCGGTCGCGGAGCGGGAGGCCATGGTCAACCGGTTCCAGGCGGGCGAGGCACCGGTCTTCCTGCTGTCGCTGAAGGCGGCCGGTACGGGACTGAACCTGACCAGAGCAGGTCATGTCGTGCACTTCGACCGCTGGTGGAACCCCGCCGTCGAGGCCCAGGCCACCGACCGTGCGTACCGGATCGGCCAGACCCAGCCGGTGCAGGTGCACCGGCTGATCGCCGAGGGGACCATCGAGGACCGGATCGCCGACATGCTGGCCCGCAAGCAGGGCCTCGCGGACTCGGTGCTCGGTTCCGGCGAGACGGCGCTCACCGAACTGACCGATGCGGAACTGGCCGATCTGGTGGAACTGCGAGGGGGCGCCCGATGAACAACCGATACGAGGCGGACGACGACTACGAGGAGCAGGGCAGCCACGGGCAGGAGGGGCAGGGCATCCCGGCGGGACAGGAACCGGAACGCACCTTCGCCGCCCTGCCGCCCTCCCCGGGCCGCGGCTTCGCGACGTCCTGGTGGGGCCAGGCATGGCTGAAGGCCCTCGAGGACACGGCACTCGACGGTCAGCAGCTCAAGAAGGGGCGCCGGCTGGCCCGCGAGGGCAGGGTCGGCGCGGTCTCCGTACGGCCCGGGCGGATCACCGCGGTCGTTCAGGACCGGGACTCGACCGCGTACCGCAGTGATGTGCTGCTCCAGCAGCTGAGCGAGGAGGAGTGGGACCGCTTCCTGGACATGGCTGTCGACCGGGCGGGGCACATCGCCGCGCTGCTCGACCGTGAGATGCCACCGCATCTGGTGGAGGACGCGGCGGCTGCCGGAGTGGATCTGCTGCCGGGGATCGGGGACCTGGAGCCGGAGTGCACCTGCGAGGCGTGGGACCACTGCCCGCACACGGGGGCGCTCTGCTACCAGGTGGCGCGGCTGCTGGACCAGGACCCGTTCGTCCTGCTCCTGATGCGTGGGCGCAGTGAGCGCCGGCTTCTCGACGAGCTCCAGGCCCGGAGTACCGCCCGGGCCGTGCGGGACGCGCCCGGTGCGCAGGAGGCGCGGGAACGGCCCGGGGCGGGTAGGCGGGCCGGTGTCGGGGCGCGGGAGGCGTTCGCCGCGCGGGACATCCTGCCGCCGCTGCCCGCCGTTCCCGTGCTGCCCTCGGAGCCGGGGCAGGCGCCGTCCCTGGACACCGAGGCCGGCCCGGCGCCGGGCATCGATCCGGCGGCGCTGGAGTTCTTGGTGACCGACAGCGCCGTACGTGCCTGCCGGCTGCTCGCGGAGGCGCTGGCCGACGGTCACGGACAGCAGCCGGTTCCAGGGGAGTTGACGGTCGCGCAGGACGCGGTGCGACTGGCCGCCGACAGCCGGCCCGAGTCGTGGATCACGGCCCGTATCGCCGCGGGAGCGGGGCGGCAGCGGGCCGACCTCGACGCGGCCGTGCGCGCCTGGCAGTACGGCGGGCCCGCCGCGCTCGCCGTCCTCGACGAGGAGTGGGAGCCGGACCCGGAGTCCCTGGCGCGGGCCCGCACGCAGCTCGCCGAGGCGTGGGAGGAGGGCGAGCGGCCACGGCTGAGGGCCGGACGCAGCCGGTGGACGGTCGCCGGCGCCGATGTTCAGCTCCGGTACGGGCCTGACGGGCGCTGGTGGCCGTACCGCAAGGAGCGGGGACGGTGGATGCCGGTGGGGCCTGCGGACAACGACCCGTCGGGGGCGCTGGCGGGTGCCCTGCCCGAGGCGTAACCGGAACCGGAACCGGCCTGACTGGTTGGAAGGGCGCGACCGGCCTCGGGACCGGCCGCGTCCTTCGCCGACAGCTGCTGCCGGCTCCTACGGGGGTCCTACGGGGGTCCTACGGGGCGAGGGGCAGTTGACGCTTGTGGTCGGTGAGGCGGTAGCGGCTGACGATCGTCTCGAAGACGCGCTCGTCCACGGGCTTGCCCTCCAGGAAGTCGTCGATGTCGTCGTAGGTGACACCAAGAGCTTCCTCGTCGGTCTTTCCCGGGTCGAGGGACTCCAGGTCGGCCGTCGGGGCCTTCCACACCAGCTCGGCGGGGGCGCCCAGCACGTCAGCGACGGCACGCACCCGGCGCTTCGTCAGGCCGGTCAGCGGAACGAGGTCGGCCGCGCCGTCGCCGAACTTGGTGAAGAAGCCGGAGACCGCCTCGGCGGCGTGGTCGGTGCCGACGACCAGGCCGCTGTGCGCGCCTGCCACCGCGTACTGGGCGATCATGCGCTGCCGGGCCTTGATGTTGCCGTGCACGAAGTCCTGGTGATGAGCGTCGCGGAAGCTCACGCCCGCGGCCAGCGAGGCGTCGAGCGCGGCATCGCTGGCGGGCTTGATGTCCACGGTCAGCACCTGGTCGGCACGGATGAAGGAGAGCGCGAGCTGAGCGTCGTGCTCGTCGGCCTGGACGCCGTAGGGCAGCCGCATCGCGTAGAACCGCGCCTCGTGACCCTCGGCACGGGCGCGCTCGACGGCGAGCTGGCACAGGCGGCCGGTGGTGGTGGAGTCGACGCCACCGCTGATGCCGAGCACCAGGGAGCGCAGACCGGTGGAGGTCAGCCGCTCGGCGAGGAAGGCAACCCGGCGCTCGATCTCCCGCTCGGCCTCGAAGGTCTCGGCGACCTCGAGATCCCGGGCGATCTCCTGCTGCAGGGCGATGGACGCCGGCTCGCTCACGTCTGCTCCTTGTTCCGGTTCGTGTTCACGTACAGGTTGTGCGGTCGCAGCCACCCTATCCAGGGGGTGTCCGACGGATCAGGGGTGGTCGGCCCGGATCGGCCGGTGAGCCGGGCCCCCGTTCGTGAGGTGCTGTCCTCACCTTCAACCGGACGTCACGGAATGTTGAGGGCGAGGGCGGACCCTGACCCTCGTCCGAGCGCTTGCGCATCAGCCTGACGCTCGTCGGAGCGTTTGTGCATCTGGAGGCACCATGTCCGCGCGTACCGTCCGTCGTTCCCTCACCGCGGGGCTGCCGCTCGCTCTGCTGGGGACGCTCTGCGTGGCCACCACGGCGACCGGTGCGCAGGACCGTCCCGGGCAGCACGAGAACGCCGGGCAGACCGCCCGGGTCACCGGCAGCGCGGTCCTCGGCGACATACCGCTGGCCGGGTTCAGCAACGGCCTGCTGCCCGGTTCGGTCGACGACGACCGTGACGTGAAGCTCGGCGGGATCGGCAGTGACATCTACCCGGCGGGCCGCAAGGGCGAGTTCTGGACGGTCACGGACCGGGGCCCCAACGGCCAGATCAAGATCGACGGCAAGAAGCGGCGTACGTTCCCCGTGCCCGGCTTCGACCCCGCGATCGTGAAGGTACGCGTCAACGGCGACCGGATCGACGTACTCCAGGCCATTCCCCTGACGACATCGTCCGGAGCCCCCGTCACCGGCCTGCCGAACCAGCAGGGCCGTGACGAGGCCCCGTACGGACATGACGCGCGCACAGCACTCCCGTACAACCCGAACGGTCTCGACACCGAGGGCATCGTCCGCGCGGCGGACGGTTCCTTCTGGCTGGTCGACGAGTACGGGCCCTCCCTCGTCCATGTCTCGTCGCGCGGCCGGGTCCTGGCCCGGTACGTCCCGGAGGGGCTCCGGCTGGAAGGTGCCGGCTACCCGGTGGTCGAGGCGCTGCCCCGCATTCTCCTGAACCGCAAGATCAACCGCGGATTCGAGGGCCTCGCCCTGCTGCCCGGCGGCGATCTGGTGCTTGCCGTACAGAGCCCGCTCTCGCTCCCCGACCAGGAGGCGGGCGAGAGCTCGCGCCATGTCCGGCTGCTGCGCTTCTCCACGAAGAAGCAGGCGGTCACCGCCGAGTACGCCTACCGCTTCGACGCGGTCGAGGTCGTCGACCCCGGTGAGGACGACACCTCCGAGCTGAAGATCTCCTCGGTGGTCGCGCTCGGCCGCAACACCCTGCTGGTCGAGGAGCGCACCGACAAGGCGGCGCGGCTGCACCGTGTGACGCTCCCGCGCGGCTCCGGCATCCTGGGCTCGGCCTGGGACGACCCGGCGGCCTCGCCTTCGTACGAGGAGCTCACCGACCCCTCGGCGGCGGGGGTTCCGGTCCTGCGCAAGAGCCTCGTCGTGGACCTCGGGACGATCGAGGGCATCCCCGGCAAGATCGAGGGCGTGGCGGTCACAGGTCGTGACACCCTCGCGCTGATCAACGACAACGACTTCGGGATGACGGACGGCGCCGAGGCCTTCGACGCGAACGGCCGGCTGGTGGACAGCGGCATCGAGACCTCGGTGACGTTGCTGAAGCTGCCTCGCCCGCTTCGCGGCTGACGTCTGGCGGCAGGCGCGCGAGGAGGGAACCGAACCAGGGGCTCCATCGTCATCTGCGGGAGACGGCCGCACTGTTACCGCGGCGCCGACCCCGACCCCTGTCCCCTGTCCCCCTGTCACCTGGAGTGCTGATGGACCGCCGAAGAATCCTCCAGGGGGCGGCGGTCACCGCTGCTGCGGCTCTGCTGCCCGCTTCGGCACGCGCGGTGGCCGCGTCGACGGGCGAGACGGACTATCCGCACGCGGCCTGGGCACCGGCCTCCCCCTCCAACTACACGGCCTCGAACCGGCCTTCCTCCTCTCCGGTCGACTTCGTCGTCATCCATGTCGCCCAGCAGACGTTCGGCGAGACGGTCGGGATCTTCCAGAATCCGGCGAAGCAGGTCTCGGCGCACTACGTGGTGCGCTCGGCGGACGGGTACATCGCGCAGTGCGTGCGCGAGAAGGACACCGGCTGGCACGCCGGGAACTGGGACTACAACACCCGCAGCATCGGCATCGAGCACGAGGGCTGGGTGGACGAGCCCGCGTACTTCACCCACTCCATGTACGAGCGTTCGGCGAGGCTCACGGCGAACGTGTGCGACCGTCACGGCATCCCGAAGGACCGTGCGCACATCATCGGCCACCACCAGGTCCCGGGCAGCGACCACACCGACCCCGGGAGCAACTGGGACTGGGTGCGCTACATACGCCTCGTCAATCTCTCCTGACCCCGTCGGCCTCTCCTGACCCCCGCTCGCGGGCGCGGGCGATTACTCTCCGCACCGTGGTTGTCGCGGACGCCGACTGCGACGACGATGGGGAGGCACGACGCCCCTGGACGGGAGGGTGAGTTGACGGACCCCTGGGTGGCCCTGGCAGCCGATGCCGATCCCGGTGAACGGCTTCACGAACTGCGCCACGCACACGAGGTGTTCACCTCGGCGGGGCGGGTGGAGCGTCCCGTACGCACCGTGGTCGGCGAATCCTGGCGGCGCTCGGCGCGGGCGCGGGTGAGCCCGGACGGCGCGGACCTGATGGACCTGAGCGCGGACGACCTGGAACCGTACCGGGCCGGTCATCCGCTGGCGCGTGCGATGCCGGTGATCCGCGAGCTGATGGGCGCGTACGCGACGGACGGGGAACATCTGCTCGCCGTGTGCGACGCGCACGGCAGGCTGCTGTGGGTCGAGGGGCATGCGGCGGCCCGGCGGCGCGCGGGGCTGATGAACTTCGTGGAGGGCGCCCGCTGGGCGGAGTCCGTGGCGGGCACCAACGCGCCCGGCACCGCGATCGCCGTGGACCGCCCGGTCCAGGTGTTCGCGGCGGAGCACTTCCTGCGGCCGGTCCAGCAATGGACGTGCGCGGCGGCCCCGTTGCACGACCCGCACACCGGCCGGGTGCTGGGCGCGGTCGACATCACGGGCGGCGACCGGCTCGCGCATCCGCACAGCCTCGCCTTCGTGCAGGCCGTGGCACGCGCCGCCGAGAGCCAGCTCGCCCTGCTCGCACCGCCACCGGCCGGGGACCGCGTACAGCTCGACGCGCTCGGCCGGGACGAGGCCCTGCTGATCGCGGGCGGCCGCAAGGTCCGGCTCAGCAGGCGGCACAGCGAGATCCTGGTGGCGCTGGCCCGCCACCCGGAGGGCATCGGCGGCGAGGAACTGCTCGTGGAGCTGTACGAGGACGAGTCGGTGACCCCGGTGACGCTGCGCGCCGAACTCTCCCGGCTGCGGCGGCTGCTGGGTCCCGGACTGCTGCACTCGCGTCCGTACCGGCTGGCGGCGCCGGTGGACGCGGACTTCGACACGGTCGCACGCAGGCTGGGCTCGGGCGCCGTGGCCGCGGCGCTCGGCGCGTACGCGGGACCACTGCTGCCCGGCTCGCAGGCGCCCGCCGTGGTCCGGCTGCGGCACCGGATCGCCGACCAGCTGCGCGCGGCGCTGATCGCCCGGAACGACCCGGGGCTGCTGGCCGACTGGGCGTACAGCCCGTGGGGCGAGGACGACCTCCCGGTGTGGCAGGCGCTGGCCGGGGCGGTTCCGGCGGGTCGGCGCGCAGCTCTCCTGGCAAGGGTGCGGGGGCTCGACGCGGAGCAGCGCGGATAGCGGAGCAGTACGGATAACGGGGCGGCGACGCAACGAGGTTGCAACGTTACGTTCCCTAGCCTCGCGCCGAGGGCCGTCCAACGGCGGGCGGCACCGGATCCGGGAGGCCACAGAGATGACCCGTTACGCTGCGCCGGGCACCGAGGGCGCCATCGTCTCGTACGAGTCGCGCTACGACCACTGGATCGGCGGCGCGTACGTCCCGCCGGCGCGCGGCCAGTACTTCGAGAACCCGAGCCCCGTCAACGGCCGCCCCTTCACCGAGATCGCCCGAGGTACGGCGGAGGACGTCGAACGCGCCCTGGACGCCGCGCACGCCGCGGCCCCGGCCTGGGGAGCGACAGCGGCGGGCGACCGGGCCAATGTCCTCAACAAGATCGCCGACCGGATGGAGGCGCATCTGGAGGAGCTGGCCGTCGCCGAGAGCTGGGAGAACGGCAAGCCGGTACGGGAGACGCTCGCCGCGGACATCCCGCTGGCCATCGACCACTTCCGGTACTTCGCGGGTGCGCTGCGCGCTCAGGAGGGCTCGCTCAGCGAGATCGACGACGACACCGTCGCGTACCACTTCCACGAGCCGCTGGGCGTCGTCGCCCAGATCATCCCGTGGAACTTCCCGATCCTGATGGCCACGTGGAAGCTCGCTCCGGCGCTCGCCGCGGGCAACGCGGTGGTCCTCAAGCCGGCCGAGCAGACCCCGGCGTCCATCCACTTCTGGCTGAAGCTGGTGGCCGACCTGCTGCCGCCCGGCGTGGTCAACATCGTGAACGGCTTCGGCGTGGAGGCGGGCAAGCCGCTCGCGTCGAGCCCGCGCGTCGCGAAGATCGCCTTCACCGGCGAGACGACGACGGGCCGGCTGATCATGCAGTACGCCTCCGAGAACATCAAGCCCGTGACGCTGGAACTGGGTGGCAAGTCCCCGAACATCTTCTTCGACGACGTGTGGTCGTCGGACGACGACTTCCGGGACAAGGCGCTCGAAGGGTTCACCATGTTCGCCCTCAACCAGGGCGAGGTGTGCACCTGCCCCTCGCGCGCGCTGATTCAGCGGGGGCACTACGCCGAGTTCCTTGAGGCGGCCGTCGCCCGTACGGAACAGATCGTGCCGGGCCACCCCCTGGACACCGACACGATGATCGGCGCGCAGGCGTCCAACGACCAGCTGCAGAAGATCCTTTCGTACCTGGACATCGGTCAGCAGGAAGGCGCGAAGATCCTGACGGGCGGTCAGCGGATCGAGCACGGCGGCGACCTGGAGGGCGGCTACTACGTCCAGCCGACGATCTTCGAGGGCGACAACCGGATGCGGGTCTTCCAGGAGGAGATCTTCGGCCCGGTGGTGGCGGTGACCTCGTTCACCGACTTCGACGACGCCATCAGCACGGCCAACGACACCCTGTACGGCCTGGGCGCGGGAGTCTGGACCCGCGACGTCAACACGGCCTACCGCGCCGGCCGGGCCATCAAGGCGGGCCGCGTCTGGACGAACTGCTACCACGCCTACCCTGCGCACGCGGCGTTCGGCGGATACAAGCAGTCGGGAATCGGCAGGGAGAACCACAAGATGATGCTGGAGCACTACCAGCAGACGAAGAACCTGTTGGTGTCGTACTCGCCGAAGAAGCTGGGCTTCTTCTAGACACCCAAGAAGGGCGCCTGAGCAGGTGATTTACCTGCCAGGCGCCCCCACAACGCCTCGACTCTCAACACCTCACGCATACATGGGAAATGCCGAGTTCGGAGCGTTCAGCAACACGCTTCGAAGGTTGTCCCGTACGGGGTGGTACCTATGCCCTGGGGGTCATGCCCAGCCCTTGTGCGAGTCCCTGGTCCGATGCCCCACGCTGCAGTGCCCCGATTTCCCCCGAACCACCTCTGTGCCGCAGTACGACCAAGCACCCCACACCTACGGCCGCGAGGACAACCACCGTGGAAACAATGAAGATCATGGGTCCCCCGCTTGTTTGGCGGAACCGTCCTGTGGTCCCTTATTGATCCGATGGCGTCAGTATCGGCGCGATGGCGGAGTTTGTGAATACCGCGATCATTGCATCTGACGCGTGTTGCAGAAGGCCGCGCCGCAGCGTTCAGCAACACGCTTTAGGTCACGGCCCTGAGCAGCACACATGACCCATCGGACAGGCCCAAGTTGTGTCAGCCGCTATAGGTCCCTGCGGCCAGCCGCAGTGTCAGTGTGGCGAAAGGCCCTATCTGCCACACACTTGCCGCCGTCCCCTGACGCACTGCGGCCTCTCCCGTCGGTTCCTCGTCGAATCGGGATGGAGTGAGCAGTGCCCCTTCGGGGGCGCCGATTCGCGTCTCGCAGGGCCTGGACGTGCAGTTACTCAGGCGCAGGATCAGTCCGTCACCGTTCTCGGCGGGCTTGAGAGCGGTGAGTTGGGCGCCTTGCACGTGTACGGCACCGGAGGCTGGTGCGTCCGTGGTGCCGGGGCGCAGTTGCCAGGCGCGCAAAGGGGTCCGGTATCCGGCGGCGAGTTCTACGAGTCCGGCGTCGTCCGTTACCGGGGTGCCGAGGGCGACGCCGACGTCGAAGGTCTGCGGTCCTTGGCATTGCGCCTCGGGTGTGGGGAGCATCGGGCCTGCGCCGGTGGTGCGGCTGCGCAGGTCGAAGCGGGAGAGCCAGCCCACGGACCTGAGGAGGGTGACGACGATCTCCTGGTCGGCACCGGTAGCCGTCTCCGTACCGGTCAGGGCGCGCATCTCGGGGAGTCCGGGGGCGAACAGCGCCGTTCGGTCGGCTCCTTGGCCGACCGCGCCGATGCCCTGGACCGGGGCGGACCCACAGACCGCCTCGTACCCACGCTCGGTGGGCAGCGGGCCGAGGTCGGGGAGGACCGGGCGCTCGATGAGGCTCCATTGGCCGTCGCCGGTCCAGGTGGCCGCTCCCCGGGCGGTGGGCATGTGGAGGCGCAGCCGGTGATCGCTCGCCGTGTTGTCCAGTGCGATACGCCAGCGCAGTACGGGGTCGCCGGTCCAGTGGGCGACCTCGATCCGGACCGGGATGGGCGTGACGTCGTCGCTGCGCCGGGAGCGGTCCGGGGCGAGGGAAACCGGCAGGTCGAGTACAGCGTCGAGTTCGAGCACGGAGCGTACGGCGGAGACGCGGGTGCGGGTGGCGGTCAGGCGGGGTGAGAGGACGGTGTCCTGACGGGGCGGGTCGTAGTTGTAGGTGTCTCCGCTGTCGCCGCCGTCGGTGAGCAGGCCCAGGCCCGCGAGCTCGGTGCCGTCGGGTCGGCCCAGAGTCAGCGAGGCGTCGCCGGCTGCCGTGAGTTCGCCGCCGCCGGGCGCCGCGATCGATCGGGCGCCTTCGTCTGTGCGAGCGAGGGTGGCGTCGGCCGGGGCGTCGCCCAGGTGGACACGCAGGACGGTGCGGCCCAGGCCGGGTACGGCGGGGGCGTTGAAGCGCAGGCGGTGGCGCAGGGCGGGGCGGGAGTCGGGCAGCAGGTCGAGGTCTGCCTCGAAGGCGGTCTCGGCGCCGAGGGTTTCGGTTTCGAAGGGTACGGGCGCGTTGTCGGGGTCGGTGAGCGCAATCGGGTAGCGGCCCGGTGCGGTGAGGAGGTCTGTCTCGACGGGGCCGGCCGCGGTGTCCCCGTGCGGGTTGAGGACGACCAGGTCGGTGGTGTCGTGCGCGGGGTCTCCGTAGGCGCGGGTGTCGAGTCCGGCGCTGAGGAGGGCTCTGCTCACGATGTGTTCGCCGAGCTGGTGAACGCGCTCGTAGCGGACGGCGTTCTCCCGGTGCACCTCGTCGACGCTGCATCCGCACAGGGAGTCGTGCGGGGCGTTGCGCAGGAGGAGTTCCCAGGCGTGGTTCAGGTCGGCCCGCAAGGTGGGGTCGCCGGGGGCGTGGAGGGCGAGGGCGGGTTCGGCCCAGCGTTCGAGGAGGTTCTGGGCCGAGGCGTTGGCCTGCTTGAGATAGGTGCGGGCGGAGAGTGTGCCGGGCAGGATGAAGGTCAGGTAGCCGGCTGGGTGGCGTAGTTCGCCTTCGACCACCGGCAGGGGCGTGCCGTCCTCGGCGCGTGCGTCGGCCGTAGCACGGGCTGCGTCGAAGAAGTCCTGAAGCGTGCTTTCGCGCAGGTGGGCGCCGAGCGCGGCGGCTCCGTCGGCGGCCTCGCGGATGCGGGCACCGGGGCTGGACGGTGCGAGGTGGTCGCCGCCGTTCATGAGAAGCCAGGGGCCTTCGGGCAGGCGTTCGCGCTCGGTGGTGAGGAAGTTCTTGACCCGCTCGGTGACGGGCGACGTGTCGGGTCCGCCGGCCCAGAGGACTTCGGCACCGTGGTAGCCCTGGTTGACGGCGAAGACCTCCGAGCCGTCGGGGGAACGCCAGCGGAATCGGGCCATGCCGTCGGGGGCCCCGCGCCACACCAGGGCGGTGTCCATCCCGAAGCCGCGGAGCAGGCGGGGCAGGTCGGCGGGGTGGCCGAAGGCGTCCGGCGAGTAGCCGACCCCGGCGAGAGTGCCCGCGGCCGGGGCCCAGCGGCGGGCGGTGAGCAGGTTGCGTACGAGGTTCTCGCCCGATACCAGCTGGTTGTCGGCCAGGACGTGCCACGGGCCCAGGGTCAGCCGGCCCGCCCGCGCGTGGGTACGCAGCCGGTCGGCGAGGTCGGGCCGCAGCGCTTCGACGTCCGAGAGGACGATGGTCTGGCCGTCCAGGTGGAAGTAGTTCATGCGGGCGTCGTCGAGTTCGTCGCAGACGCGTTCGGCGAGTTCGACGAGCCGGGCGCGGAAGGACTCGAAGGGGCGGTACCACTCACGGTCCCAGTGGACGTGGGTGACGACATGGCACTCGGTGGTCGCGGGCGCTGATTCGCTTCCGGCTCGGCTGCCGTGTGCTGCCACGAACGGCGTGGTCCCTGGCTGCCTGGGGGCGGTGGTCATGCGGTGGGCTCCTCAGCGGTCCGGCACGAGGTAGTCGCGGGTACGGATCGGGGTGGTACGGATCGGAGGGGTGCGGATGGGCTTCGCCGCCTCGGTTCGCCGGAGGCGAGTGCGGCAGCGAAGCGTTCGGTGATGCTGGTCGGGCGGGTGATGGCCCCACCGACCACAACAGCGTGAGCTCCCCGCCCGAGGGCGCGCGCCGCTTCCTCCGGTGTCCCGATGCGCCCCTCCGCGATCAGCGGGACGTGGAGGGCTCGGGCCAGGGAGGTCATGAGAGCGAAGTCGGGTCCTTCGAGGCGTGCGCTGTGCGGGGTGTAGCCGGAGAGCGTGGTGGCGACGGCGTCCGCTCCGGCCGCCGCTGCCGCGAGACCCTCCTGGTGGGTTGAGACGTCCGCGAGGACCCCGATGCCGAGCCGGTGCAGAGCGGCGATCGTCTCGGCGAGCGGGAGTCCGTCGGGGCGGGGCCGGGCGGTGGCGTCGAGCGCGACCAGGTCCGCCCCGGCTTCGGCGATCTGCCGGGCGTGGTCGAGGGTGGGGGTGATGTAGACCCCCTCGTCACCGTCTTTCCAGAGACCGATGATCGGGACGGATACGGCCTTGCGTACGGCTGCGACGTCCTCGGGGCTGTTGACCCGGACTGCCGCCGCTCCGCCCGCCACGGCCGCCCTGGCCATTCTCGCCATCACTTCCGCGCCGTGCAGTGCTTCCCCGGGCAGGGCCTGACAGGAGACGATCAGCGCCCCGGACAGGCTGTGCAGGATCTGCGAAACCGGGGTGGTCGAGGGCACCTGGTCCCTTTCGGTGGTGAAGGTCGCGGTGTCAGGCACGGGGGCTCCCGGCCGCAGGGGCGGTCGTGCCCGTGGCTTCGCCCAGGGTGCGCCGCACGACGCCGACGAGTGTGGCGGCGACTTCGGCGAAGCTCTCGGCGTCGTCCGATGAGCTCGTGCAGGGGAGGGCGCTGACGGCCGGGTCTCCCAGAAGACGGCCGGCCGCCGCGTGCAGGGCACGGCGCTCCTCGGCGTCCGCGCTGTCCTGCGGCCGGATGTGGAGGTCGCCTGCGCGGCGGCCGGTGAGCGCGCCCGCCGCGGCCAGCAGGTGCACCGGCACGAAGGCCGGGTCGTCCACCGGAACGTCGAGGATCCAGGCGAGCGGTACCCCGGCCGCGGCAAGGTTCATCTGGAGCAGGGTGAGTTCGCGTCGGTCTCCGACGATGCGCGCGGGTGCGAGAGCGCGGAGGCATGCCTGGGCTGCCAGCGCTCCTGCCGCCTCGCCGACGGCCCACTCCCCCTGGTGCACCCGGTAGGCGGACGCGGCGACCTGCGTGGCAGCCAGGTTCTTCGCGGCGGCGAGCAGGTTGTCCGGGGAGGCGGCGACCAGCGACGAGAGCGGCACCTGGAAGGGGGCCGTGGGGGCGTACGCGCTGCGCGGGTGGCCGATGCGGCTGTGCAGGTCCATGTGGTACATGGCCAGGCCGCCGGAGTCGGAGAAGTTGGCGGCCCGTGCCTGGCCGGGGACGGGCTCCAGGTCCTGCTGGCGCACCGGGGTGGCCGTGAGGAGTCTTCGGGACTCGCGCAGGTAGGGCTCCTCGGCGAAGCCGTCGGGGGTGCCCGCGATGCGCGGGGCGAGTCTCAGTTCCGGGTAGCCGTGGCCGCCGTCGTCGCGGGGGCACTCGGTGCGCAGCCAGTGCAGGAAGGCGGCTGAGAGGTGCTTGGCCTCGGCGTAGGCCGCTTCGGGATGGTCGATGGAGGAGCGGTCGGCGTAGTCGTTGCTCGCCCAGTTGATGAGAGCCGCGTCCGGGCCGCCGAGCGCCGAACCGTCCCGCAGCCGGCGATAGGTCCAGAACGGCGGATGGCCGTCGGGGCCGTCCTCGAACATGCGGTAGCGGTGGCTACGGTCGTCCCAGCCCGCGATCTCCAGCGTGAAGGGCTGGCTGTCGCGCCGGCGGGCGTAGCCCTCGGGCGCCGGGCCGACCGGGTCGTACGGCTCGTGGGGAGCAGTCGGTTCGACGACGAAACCGACCGTGCACGACTGGACCGCTGCGGGTTGGGGGCCGCCGGGCAGGGCGAGGGACTCCCCATGGGCATCCTGGCCTTCGGAGCCCACCACCCAGGGGGCGTCGGCCAGCGGCAGCAGGTCGCCCGCTTCCGTGGCATCGCAGAAGACCTCGGCGTCGAGTTCGACCGCGACGTCGCGGCCCTCCAGCCGAACGGAGGCCAGGCGGTTGCCCTCCCGGCGCGCGGCGGTCGCGGCCATGCCGGTGAGAACGGTCAGCCGGCCGGAGGCGACATGAGGAGCGAGGAGGGCGTCGATCGCGGCTTCCGCGGCGACTGGTTCGAAACAGAGCCGGCTGACCCAGCCTCCACCGGGGTTGGCGAGACCGTCGTAGCGTTCCCGCACGAGATCGCGGAACGCGCGGTAGGCGGCGGATATGCCGCCGGTCTCGACGTGCGGGTGTTCGTCGAGGGCGGGCACCAGTTGGGTGGTGACCTGTCCGCCGAGCCGGCGATGTGGGGCGGCGAGAACCACGCTGCGGCCCGCCCGGACTGCGGCGAGGGCGGCGGCGACGGCTCCGAGACCGGACCCGATGACGGCCACTTCTGCGTGCAGGGTACGGATTTCAGGGGCGGGGTGGTTCACCGGATCTCCTCGGCGAGGGCTGGGGTGGACGGGCACGAGGCAGGGGCGACAGGAGCTGTCGGCATGGCGGTAGCGACTTCGAAGTCCACCTCGAAGGTCCGCCGCCATGGCAACCGGACCGATCCGGGCCGTACGCGTGCGCCGAAGCCGGGCAGGGCGGCGGCGTGCCGTGAAAGGCCCTCGGTGACGGATTCCAGAAGCGGGTGACCATCGGGGACATGGTCGTGGCGTCCGGGCAGGCTGCCGAAGGCTTCGCGGGCCTCGGCCCGGACAGCGGTCATGTATCCGTGGTCCTCGACGAACCGGTGGGCGAGGAGGTCGAGATGGGCCCGTTCGTCGAATCGTCCTGCCCTCCGCGCGGTGACGGCGGTGACGCCATGGGCGATCGCGGTGCCCAGGGTGTTCCCGGCCGTGTTCCATCCGGCGTAGGCCGAGAGCCGATGCGCCAGTCCGGTCCGCAGCAGGGCGTCGACCAGGAGCGGGTCGGCGCCGTTGGGCTGGGCGCAGTCGGCGACGGCCACTGCCTGGCCGTCCTGCAGCAGAGCGGCCGCGCGGTCGGCCAGCGCTTGCGCCGCACCTTGCGCAGTTGCCGAGCGGCGGGTCAGCGGGGCCATCGCCCAGTCGCCGTCCCCGTCGGGGGTGTGGATCAGCAGATGGAGATCGGGGTGGGGCCCTTCGTGCACCAGTGCTCCGCAGGCCTCGATCTGCCCTGCGGCGGTCCCGCCCACGGGGACGTTCTCGTATGGTGCGACGCGAGCGAGTCCTCGGGTATCGGTGGCCTCGATTCGTACCGTCACCGAACCGTCGTGGAGCAGGCTGCCAAGGGTGCGCGCAACGAGAGCGGCCGTGGCTTCGTCGGCTCCGGGCCGGATGGAGACGCGGTCCTCGGCCTCCAGCCGGGTGCGCCACAGCTGTACTTGCTCGAGTTCGGCGGTCGCCACGGCCCAGGGAGCGGTGTCGTCGGCGCCGATGACCAGGCTGTCGAGGACGCCGGCCGCGGCGAGTTCGAGGGCGGTGAGGTTGAGGGCGTGGTTACGCAGACGGCGACGCGTGAAGTCGGAGCGTATGGACGCGGGAACCCTTTCTCGGGCGGCGGCCAGTTCTCGCACTCGGTACGGGTCCGGGTGCCCGGTCTGCTCGGCCCGGTGGAGTGCGGCGGACAGTGCGTGGAGCGCGGGCCCGTGCGGGTCCCAGTACTCCGGCTCTTCCATCGCGTCCGGGGAGTCCGGGGTTCGGGTGACGAGGGTGACGGCATGCACGGGGGTGCCCGCGGCGGCGATCTCGGCCAGTGCCTGCCAGCGGGCGGCGGTCGCGGCGACCGGTGAGGGCTGGGTGCGTGAGGCGATCAGGCCGCCGTGACCGAGCGTCTCCAGGCTGACTACCGCGGCGTCGGCGTCCCGGGCCGCCGTGGCGAGCCAGCGGCCGAGTCCGTCCGCGTCACCGGGTTCCCGCAGGCGGGGCATGAGGTCCGCGGGTGGCAGCAGGAGCTCGGCGCCCGCCACGGCGGCGATCTGTGCGGGCAGCCGTGAACAGGCGGGACGTTCGTCGAGCGGGAGCAGGGCGATGCGCAGCGGAAGGTGCTGAGTGCCTGTGTGCGGGGAGGCGGCGCTCACGGAGGATTCCTCGTCTTTCGGTTCGTGCGAAGGCGGTGCGGGTTCTCATCCGGCGGGCGGCGGGTTCCCCATGCCGTACGAGGCGAGCGAGGCGGGCCGGCCCTGACCGGCGAGGGAGGCCGCGCCGATCAGTACGGCGTCGCTGCCCAGGGCGGCTCGTACGAGCGGAACCCTGCGGAGCAGGGGCAGCGCACGGAGGGCTAGTTCGGCACGCAGCCCTTCCTCGTACCAAGGCCCCGATTCGAAGACTCCTCCGGCCAGGACCACCACATCCGGGTCCAGCGTGTTCACCACACCGGCAAGGGCGGTGCCCAGGGCCTGACCTCCGCCGCGCAGGATCTGCCGAGCGGTGTCGTCCCCGCGGACCGCCGCCGCCGCGACGTCGCGCAGATCGGTGGTGGTGGCATGGGCCGGGTGCAGGGACATCAGTGCGGCCATGGCCGGGCCCGATGCGACCGCTTCCACATGCCCCGCCGCTCCGCAGGGGCAGCTATGGCCGAGGGCTTCGGGGACGGGGATGTGGCCGAGGTGTCCCGCCGCACCGTGCCTCCCCCGCAGCACGGTGCCGTCGACGGCGACGGCTCCGCCGACGCCGGTGCCCGCCATGACCGCGACGGCGCACCGGGCGCCGCGCGCCGCACCACGGACCAGCTCACCCGCCAGGAACGCCTGGACGTCTCCCAGAAGGACGGCCGGGACGCCCAGAGCCTCTTCGAGGCGCGTGGCGAGCGGCGTACCTGTCCAGCCGGGCAGGGCCTCGGTCGCGAAGGCGATGGTGCGGCCGTCGGGGGCGACGACACCCGCCGTACCCACACCGATCGAGGTCGGCCGGAACCCGGCGACGGCCTCATCGGCCAGTGCGCGCGTGGCGAGGTCCAGGACCCCATCGACGACGGCTCGGGCTCCTTGCGCGGCAGGCGTGAGGGCCTGACGGCGGGTGAGGACGGAACCGTCCGCCGTGAGGACCGCGACGACGGTCTTGGTCCCACCGATGTCGATTCCCAGCCGCACGTCACCGGTCTCATGGCGGTCCCATGGGGTGAATCGTGCCGGTGGCGCCGAACAGGGCGTCATGTCCGTCGCTCCCGGAAGATGGTGAGGCGGTAGTCGTAGCGGTCGGCGCGGTAGAGGCTGATGGCCCGCTCGACGGCACGGCCCCGGATGTCACGGGTGATCCGTTCCACGTGCAGGGCGGGGAACTGGGGCGGTACGCCGAGCAGCGTGGCCTCGCGCGGGCCCACCACCGTGGCACGGATGGTCTGGTCGGCGCTCTCGGGTGCGGCGCCGGTCTGCTGCAGCCAGCTGTACAGGCTGAGCGGTTCGCCGTGTTCGACGAGGCCGGGTACCAGCGCTTCGGGCAGCCAGACGTTCTCCAGGCACATCGGTTCGCCGTCCGCGGTCCGCAGTCGCTCCAGGTGCACGACGGGCGATCCGGGGGCCACGAACAGGTCGCGGGCGCAATCGACGTCGGCCTCGGTGCGTTCGAGAACCAGCAGACGGCTGTCGGGGACCATCCGCCGACTGCGGATGTCCTCGGAGAACGAGGTGAGGTGCAGGGTCTTGCTGATGGTGGCGGGGTCGGCGACGAAGGTTCCCGCGCCCTGGATCCGGTAGACCCGGCCCTCCTGGGTGAGGCGTTCCACCGCCCTGCGGACGGTCATGCGACTGACGGAGTACCGCTGCATCAGGTCGCGTTCGCTGGGCAGCGCGTCGTGCGGCTCCATCCCGTCGTCGATGAGTGCCATGAGGACATTGCGCAGCGCTTCGTGCTTCGGCTCGCGCTCGGCGGGCGTGCCCGCCGCGGCACTGGGCTCCGGCCCCTGGTGCGTCTCCGCACCGTTGTGCGTCCCCGTGTCGGTGTTCATCCCTTGACCGCCCCTTCGCCCACGCCTCGGAAGAAGTACCGCTGCAGGGTGAAGAAGAGAAGCAGCAGCGGAACAACGGCAATCATGGTGCCCGCCGCGACGACGCGCTGATCATTGGTGAAGGTGCCTGACAGGTATTGGATACCCACGGTGAGCGTGTAGTTGGCGGGGTCCGACAGCACGATCAGCGGCCACAGGAAGTCGTCCCACGCGAAGACGAAACTGAAGATGGCGACGACCGCCGTCGTGCCGCGTACCGACGGCAGAGCGATGCGCGCGTAGCGCTGCCACTCCCCCGCGCCGTCCAGGACCGCGGCCTCTTCGATCTCTCGTGGCAGGCCGAGGAAAGCGTTGCGGAACAGCAGGATGGAAAGGCCGGTGACGGCCATCGGCAGCATCACGCCGACGAGCGTGTCGTTGAGGCGCAGAGAGCGCATCATCAGGAACTCGGAGACCATGATGCTCTCGAACGGAATGATCATCGTGGCGAGGAAGATCCCGAAGGCGATCCGCCGGCCCCGGAACTGCATCCGCGCCAGGGCGTAGCCCGCGAGCGACCCGAACAGACAGTTGGTGGTGGCGCATCCCAGCGCCACCAGCAGCGAGTTGAGTGCGTAGGAGAAGACCGGGACGGTACGCGCGGCCGATGCGTAGTGGTCCAGAGTGGGGTGTTGCGGCAGCAGTTGGGGCGGGTACCCGAAGACGCTTTCACCGGCTCCCTTCAGGGAGGTGGAGAGCTGCCACAGGAAGGGCCCCACCGTAATCACCAGGACGGCGAGGAGCAGCAGATACCGTACGCCGGTACCGCCCGCCGCCCGCAGACGCAGGGAAGTCGGCCTCGGTGCGAGCGGGGCGGCCGGTGTGCGCGAGGGGGGCGTGATCGGCAGGGCGGTGTCGGCCGGCGGGGTTGTGGTGGGGGCACTCATGCCTGCTGCTCCCGGGAGTTGAGGCGGGTGACGAAGACGGACAGGCCCAGGGTGCCGAGGAACAGCGCCAGGCTCATGGCGGAGGCGTATCCGGCCTCTCCGCTCAGGCCGAGCCCCGTTTCACGGATGGTGTAGACGAGGGTTCGGGCTTCTCCGCCCGGGCCGGCGCTGCCGTCGCTGAGTGTGTAGACCTCCGCGAAGACCTTGGCGGAAGCGATCGCGGAAAGCGTGGCGACCAGGACCATGGTCGGACGCAGCAGGGGCACGGTGACGCTCATGAAGCGGCGTACGGGTCCCGCTCCGTCGACCTCCGCGGCTTCGAGCAGCGAGCGCGGGATGTTGGCCAGGGCGGCGAGGTAGATCACCATGTAGTACCCCAGCCCTTTCCAGACGGTCATGGCCATGGCGCTGAACAGCAGCAGCCGCGAGTCGGTGAGGAAGGGCAGTGGCTCGGCGACGAGGTGCAGGCCGCGCAGCAGGGAGTTGATCAGGCCGTCGCTGGACAGCAGCCAGGACCAGATGAGTCCTGCGACCACCATCGACGCCACAACGGGCGAGTAGAACACCGCGCGGAAGAAGCCGACGCCTGCGATCCGGCGCTGTACGAGAACGGCGACGAGCAGGGGCAGGACCACGAGCAGCGGCACCACGACCACGACGTACAGGGCGGTGTTGCGCAGTGAGAGCCAGAATTCGCTGTCCGACAGCAGGCGCTGGTAGTTGGCGAGTCCCGTGAACTGTCCGCCGCCGAGCGTGCTGGCGTCGGTGAAGGACAGGATGACCGTGTTGCTGAACGGGATGATGAAGAACGTCACCGCGACGGCGAGCGCGGGAGCCAGGAACAGCCAGGGGGCGTACCAGCGTCGGCCGGTCACGGGTCCTCCACGGTGTGCGTGTGGTGCGGGACGGCGGCAGGGAGTTCGCGTCCCTGCCGCCGCTGTGGGATCGGTGGCTTCCGTCGGATCAGCCGGTGATGGCGTTGGCCGCCTCGACGGCTTCGTCCAGCGCCTTCTGGGGGCTGAGCTTGCCCTGGAGGGCGAGCTGGACCTTGCCGATGACGGCCTTGGTGACGCGCTCGTCGTACTGCACGGGCACCAGGTTGCGCCCCTTGGCGATCTGCTCCGCGGAGATCTTCCGGGCCTCGGCCTCGGCGGAACCGTCACCGGCCTCGGTGAAGTACGGGTCCTTCAGGGCCTCGGAGACGCTGGGCAGCACAGTCACGATCTTGCTGAACGCCAGCTGGTTCTCGGCGTTCGCCATGTAGGAGGCGAAGGAGACGGCGGCGGCCTGGTTCTTGCTCGACTTGGGCACCAGCAGGCCCATGACGGACATGTTCGTGGCGCCGGAAGCACCGGTGATCTGCGGGCCGACGCCGGTCTGCTCGGCGATCTTCGGCGCGTTCTCCTTGATGATGGTCAGGAAGTTGGGACCGGAGGGAAGCAGGCCGATGCGGCCGGCCTGGTACGCCTCGGTCGACTTGCTGTGGTCCTGGGTGATCGAGTCCTTGGGGAAGACGCCCTTCTTGTAGGCGTCGACGAGCTTGCCGAGGTAGGTGGCCGCCTCGGGCGTGTTGAACGTCCACTTCTTGCCCGACGCGTCGAGCAACGGGACGTCCTGCTTGGCGAGATCCGTGATGAAACGGTTCTCCAGGGCCGGATGGATGCCGTACGAGGACCCCTTGCCCTTCTTCGACAGCTCGGCGCCCGCGGAGAGCAGCTCGTCGAAGGTGGCCGGCGGCTTGGCCGCGTCCATGCCCGCCTTCTCGAAGAGGCCCTTGTTGTACATGGTGACCTCGGAGGTCAGGTACCAAGGGATACCGAACGAGCCCTTCTGCCCCGGCACGGTGAACGCGTCCCACGCACCCGGGACGTAGTCCCCCTTGATGTCCTTCGCCGCGGCGTCCATGTCGACGAACTGGCCCTTGGCCTCCAGGGCCTGGGCGAACTGCGGGTTCAGGTTCACCACGTCGGGAAGCGTGCCGGCGACAGCATCGGCCGTCATCTTCTCCTGCGCACCCTGGAAGGGAATGTCGAGCCACTTCACGTCGACGCCCGGGTTCTTCTTCTCGTACGAGGCGATGACGCCCTCGATGTACTTCGTGAACGTCGGCTTGAGCTGGAGGGTGGAGAAGGTGACGGTCCCCTTGAGGGCACCACCCGCGCCCTTGGACTGCTGTTCGGCGTTCTCGGTGCCACCCGAGGCGCCGCCCAGACCGCATGCGGTCGACAGGACGCCGAGTGCCACGGCGACGGACGCGAGACGAATGCCTCTGCTGGAGGGCATGACGCTCCTAGGAAAGATCCGGACCACCGGCCGGAGAAGGGATGACGAAGACGAGCGGGTGAACGGTGAAGCAGCCACCGTTCGGCCAAGTGGTCCGTACCACTTGCGAGCTAGAGTTTGCTGAGCTGTCGATGTCACGTCAAGAGGTGGACACAAACTTTCTCGTACGAGCACGAGAAGGGAACCCGGAGCGACGCCGGAGCGGGCCGGCTCAGATGGTCACAGGTCTTGTCAGGCATGGCTTTCACATGGGTTGATGTGCGCCGCCCCCTCTTGAGAGGAAGACCGTCCATGACCGGATCACCCCGTCGGCGCAGCCTGTTGATGGCTGCTCCCGCAGCTCTCGCCGCCGCAATGGCAGGCCGAACCACTGCCCACGCAACTCAGCTGACCGGTACGAACCAATTGGCTGCGCTCGGCGTGGCCGACACGGTGATCGGTCAGTCGGAATGGACCGTCGGCACCCCCACCGCGCCCGGTCCGACGGTCGCGCGTGATCTGCTGCGCCAGTTGCCCGGCAGCATGGCGGGCCCGGAACTCGTGGTGTCGAACAACCCCGAAACCGTCACGGGGCCGGGTTGGCTGATGCAGCACGCGCGTACCACCAGCACCCGCGGCGGCAGCACCCGCAAGCTCTCAGGGACCTTCCCCCTGTACCTCTACCACCAGAACAGCACCGGAGGTTCGGCCTGGTTGCACGTACTGGTCTCCAACCCCAACACGGCATCCGTCACCGTGAGCGCGCGCGGCTCGGCCTGGACCAACACCGAGAAACCGCTCCTCCAGGATCCGTCCCAGCGCGCAGGGACAGGCCCCTGCTACGCCACATCCGCCGACTGGGCCACCGGCAACCTCCGGACCTACCTCTCCCCCACAGCCGTTGCCCCGAAGAAGATGGTGCAGGTCGCCCGGCTGCCCATGACAGGGTCCATCCTGGACGGGCTCATCGAGATCACCGCGAGCGCCGGCGTCCACACGTACACCGTCGTCACGACCGACGGCAGTACGACCACCGCGATCAACCTCTCCCAGACGGATTCCGCCGCTGCCCCCGGCAACATCATCGGCCAGACGGAGACGACGTACGGTCGCGAGGCCGGGGTGTACGGCGGTTCTCTGTGGTCCACGGGCCTCACCACCATCGATGTGCCGGCGGCGGGCTCCCACCTGGGCCTGGCGCTCAACACCACCGTCCGCCAGGTCGCGGCTCTCGATCAGACCGTCCCAGCCACGGCCGCTCTGAGCGACTCCTCACAACGCAGCTGGGGCAACTACGGGGCCCGTTACTCCGTAGATCTCGCCCTGCGCAACCCGTCTTCACAGCCGCGCACCGTTCGCCTGGTCTTCGGCTCGAACGTGACCGGCTCCACCGATGTGCCGGGCAACACCTGGAACGGGGCGATGGCCGTGTCGGTCGATGGCGCTCCGGCAGCTCTCCAGACCGTGTACGTACGTCCCACGGTCCCCCGGGACACGATCGGCAGCTACCAGCTCGCCCCAGGGGCCACCCGATCAGTCAGCCTCGACTTCATCGTTCCGGGTCTGATCACAGCCGGTTCCCAACTCCTTCTGGAGAGTGTGGCCGTGTAGCGGCCGTTCGCCGAGGCCCAGGTCCGTGCCGCCTTGATCGCCTCGCGATGAGGGAGTGCGCTCGACGCGGGACAGAAACCTGGGCCCGGCTCCCTCACGGGAAAGGGTGGATCTGATGTTCTGGATCAATGAGAAAGACGGCTCCGCAGTGCATCCGAACATGTGCCGGAATCGGAAAGCCGATCACCCGTTCCATGCGTGAGTGAGGTTGCCCGATGAGAGGGAGAGCGATGCCCCGCACCCACGAGTTGCCGACCGAGGACGCGCAAGGTTGGCCCGAGCTCACCCGTGTCGAGGAGGACACGCCGGCCGGCCCCCGGCCGGACGGTCGTCGTGGTCCGCATGAGAGTGAGCCCGACCGAGGCGGGGCCTCCAGCTCCGGGCTTCGTAGCCGTTCGGCCGCCCATGCCGCGCGTTCGCTCTCCGGCCAAGGACCGGGGACTCATCTGCCCGTATCGGAGGTACTGGACGCCGATACCGAAACGGCGGAAGCCATTGAACGGGTGCTGGCCGTGCACTTGCGAGGGCTCGCCCACGATGCCGCGGAGATCGATCAGCTGTTCGCCCAGGACGTGGCCGAGCGCGTGCGGGCCTTCGCCCTGAGCGGCGGCAAACGGCTGCGCGCACGGTTCGTCTGGTGGGGCTGGCGTGCAGGCGGCGGGGCGGACACCGGGCCGGGCGCCGAGGCGGCGCTCCGGCTGGGCGCCGCGCTCGAATTGATTCAGGCGTGCGCGCTGATCCACGACGACGTGATGGACGGCTCGCCGTTGCGCCGGGGCTCACCCGCACTCCATGTCGACTTCGCGGTCCAGCATCTCCGCTCAGGCATGCGTGGGGACGCGGCGGCGTACGGACGAGCGGCGGCCATTCTGGCCGGCGACCTGGCCCTCGCCTGGGCCGACGACCTCGTACTCGACATCGAGACCGAACCGGTGGCGCACAGGCGCATACGAGGCCTGTGGCAGGTAATGCGCAGCGAGATGGTCGCCGGGCAGTACCTCGATATGCACGCGCAGGCGAGTGCCGCCTCCTCGCCGGAGGAGGCCCTGCGCATCGCCCGCCTCAAGACCGCCCTCTACAGCGTCGAACGGCCGCTGGCGCTCGGTGCCGCGCTCGCCGGGGCGGATGCCCGTACGGCGCGGAAACTGTGCTCCGCGGGCCGCTGCGCCGGAGTCGCCTTCCAGCTGCGGGACGACCTCCTCGGAGTGTTCGGCGACCCGGAGGTCACCGGGAAGCCCTCGGGTGAGGACATCCGCAACGGGAAGCTCACCTATCTGGCGGCCGTGGCCCGGACACTGGCCGAGAAGAGCGGTGATGTGACGTCCCAGCAGATGCTGGAACGCGCCGTGGGCGATCCCGACCTGTCCGACGACGATCTGGACCGGCTGCGCCAGGTGCTGGAGGACACGGGGGCGCGCCGCACGGCCGAAGCGGAGATCGACCGGTTGATGCGGCGCGGTCAGGAACATCTGCGCGATGCATCCATCGCCGGACCTGCCCACCACGGCCTGTCGACGCTCCTCGGGATCGCCGTCGGCGCGCCACCTGGCGTCATGGTGGACGGCCTGCGACCGAACGGAGAAGTGCGAGGGTGAAGTCGTTCAAAGGGCCGACCGACCATGTGGTCGTCGTGGGTGCCGGGCTCTCCGGGCTGGCCGCCACTTTGCATCTTCTGGGTGCCCAGCGGCGCGTCACGGTCATCGAGCGCGACGCGCTGCCCGGTGGCCGGGCGGGCCGTTTCGAGATGGGCGGCTATCGCGCCGACAGCGGTCCCACGGTCATGACCATGCCGGAGATCGCCGACGAGGCCTTCGCCGCGGTCGGTGACCGGCTGGCCGACCGGGTCGAACTGATGGAATTGCATCCCGCCTACCGCGCGCAGTTCGCCGACGGCTCCCAGCTGGACGTACACACCGGTGCGGAGGCCATGGAGGAGGAGATCCGCCGCTTCGCGGGCGACCGCGACGCGGCCGGCTACCGGCGGTTGCGGTCCTGGCTCACCGACCTGTACGCCGCCCAGATGCGGCGTTTCATCGACACCAACTTCGACTCCCCACTCCAACTGCTGCATCCCGACCTCGCCCGGCTGGCGCGCCTTCGCGGCTTCGGCCGCATGGCCCCGCAGATCGGACGGTTCGTCTCGGACGAGCGGCTGCGCCGGGTGTTCTCGTTCCAGGCGCTGTACGCGGGCGTACCACCCGAACGCGCCCTGGCCGCGTACGCGGTGATCGCGTACATGGACACGGTGGCCGGCGTCTACTTCCCGCGCGGCGGAATGCACGCGCTGCCCCGGGCGATGGCGGACTCCGCAGAAGAAGCGGGCGCGGACTTCCGGTGGAACACCGAGGTCACCCGGCTGGAGCAGAGCGGCAGCCGGATCACGGCCGTGCACACCTCGAACGGTGAGCGCATCGCCTGCGACGCCGTGGTGCTGACTCCGGACCTGCCGGTGGTCTACCGGCTGCTGGGCCGCTCCCCCCGCCGGGCGGTCGCCCTCCGCCACTCCCCCTCGGCCGTGATCCTGCACGCGGGGACGGACCGGACCTGGCCCCAGCTCGCTCACCACACCATCTCCTTCGGCGCCGCCTGGAAGCGCACCTTCCAGGAGATCACCGTCAAGGGAGAGGTGATGAGCGACCCCTCGCTGCTGATCACCCGGCCCACCACTCACGACCCCTCGCTGGCACCGGCGGGCAAGCATCTGCACTACATCCTCGCGCCGTGCCCCAACACCGATATCGGTCCCGCGGCGCGCGAGTGGAAGGATCTCTCGCCGCGCTACCGCGACGGCCTGGTGACCGAACTGGAACGCCGCGGGCTGGACGGACTGGGTTCGGCGATCGAGGAGGAGTGCCTGATCACTCCGGCCGACTGGACGGCCCAAGGGCATGCGGCGGGTACGCCGTTCTCCGCGGCGCACACCTTCGCGCAGACAGGCCCGTTCCGCCCCCGCAACCTGCTGCGCGGGATCGACAACGCGGTCATCGCGGGCTGCGGTACGACACCGGGTGTCGGCGTGCCTACCGTGCTGATCTCAGGAAAACTGGCCGCAGCGCGCGTCACCGGCGCGACGGGTTCCGCCCGCAGGCCGCCCGCACGCTGCGACAACGCCGTGCTCCCCCGGACGACTCCGTGAAAGGCGTGGCCCCGTGACCCGACGAGAGCTCGATGCCGCAGGCATCAGGGACGCCGGCCTGCGCGCCGCCTACAGCCACTGCCGGCGTCTCAACTCCCGTCACGGCAAGACGTACTTCCTCGCCACGCGGCTGCTGCCGGTGGCCCGCAGGCCCGCGGTGCACGCTCTGTACGGATTCGCCCGCTGGGCCGACGACATCGTGGACGACCTCCGGAGCGGCGCCACCCCGGCGCGGCAGGGCGACGCCCTGCGAGCCCTGCGGGAACAGCTGGAAACCGGCCTTCGCACCGGCAGGAGCGAGGAACCGGTGGTCACAGCCCTGGTCCACACGGCGGCGGTGTACGACATCGACCACCAGCACTTCATCGACTTCATGGAGTCGATGCTCAGCGACTTGGAGGTCACCGACTACCCCACGTACGAGCACCTGGCCCAGTACATGCACGGTTCGGCCGCGGTGATCGGGCTCCAGATGCTGCCCGTGCTCGGCACGGTGGTACCGCGGGAGGAAGCGGCGCCTCGCGCGGCAGCTCTCGGCGTGGCATTCCAGCTGACGAACTTCCTACGGGATGTGGGCGAGGATCTCGACCGGGGGCGGGTCTATCTCCCTGCCGATCTCCTCGCCGCCCACGGCGTGGACCGGGAGCTGCTCCTGTGGAGCCGCAGGACCGGGAGCGACGATCCGCGGATCAGGGCCGCGCTGGTGGAGGGGGTGGCGCTGACCCGTGAGGTGTACCGGCAGGCGGAGCCGGGGCTGGACATGCTGGATCCGGTGGCGCGACCCTGCATCCGGACAGCGTTCACTCTGTACGGGGACATCCTGGGGGCCATCGAGGCCGACGGGTTCCGGGTCCTGCACCGCCGGGCGGTGGTGCCGGGGCGACGGAGGGCGGAGGTCGCCATCGCCGGGGCGGTCCAGCTGGCCTCTGCCCGGCTGCGGGGCCGCGCGAGTCACGGACACGGCCCCTCCCCAGCCGTCCGCGCAGACAGGCACCCGGGAATGACAACACCGGCCGGCAGGAAGGAGACGGCGGAATGACGGACGGAGACGCACGTCGACGCAGCCTGCGGGACCATATCCCGCTGCGGCTGCGGAAGCCGGTGCCCTGGCATCGGCAGGGTGCCACCTGGCGGGAGGCGAAACCGGCCCTGATCGCACAGGCACTCAAGCGGGCGAGCGCACGCCCCTCCGGCAACTGGTATGTACTGGCGGCGAGTTCGGAGATCGACGGCAAGCAGCCGTTCGGCCGGAGCGTCGAGGGCGTCGAAGTGGTCGCGTGGCGGGACGAAGCCGGCCGGCTCAAGGCAGGACCGGGAATCTGCCCGCATCTGGGAGCCCCACTCCGTAAGAGCAGAGTCCTGTGCGGGACGCTGGTGTGCCACTGGCACGGGCTGGCCCTGAACGGCGGCCCGTTCGCCGGCTGGGACCCCTACCCAGTGCACGACGACGGCGTACTCGTATGGGTGCGGCTGGACGCGGTCGGCGGTGAACCACCCCTGGAACAGCCCGTGTTGCCGGTCCGGCCGGACATCGAACAGGCCGTCGCCGCGGTGTACACGGCGGTGGGGACCTGCGAGCCGGAGGACATCGTGGCCAACCGGCTCGACCCGTGGCACGGCGCCTGGTTCCACCCGTACTCGTTCGTCGATCTGAAGGTCGACCGTGCACCCGCGGCCGACTCCCCTCCGGGTGAGGACGGCTTCACGGTCGACGTCTCGTTCAAGGTCGCGGGCCGTGCCGTGGTACCGGTCCGCGCGGTCTTCACCGCCCCCGAACCCCGCACGGTGGTCATGCACATCACCGAGGGTGAGGGTGCGACCTCCGTGGTCGAGACCCATGCCACGCCACTGGGGCCCGACGAGTGGGGCAACCCCCGTACCTACGTCATCGAGGCGGTCATCGCCACGTCGGGCCGGCCGGGTTTCGCGGTGGCCCGGGCGGCGGCCCCACTGCTGCGGCCCCTGATGCGCAGGACCGCCAGCCGGCTGTGGCGTGACGACCTCGCGTACGCCGAGCGGCGCTGGCAGTTGCGGAGCACCGGCAGGTTCCCCGGCTGAGCCGGCCGGGAGTGACGTGACGGCCTGGCCGGGCGGCCACGGTGCGGCGGCCCGGCCACCCGGTCAATCCCGGCCGGCGGCCAGGCCCGCGAGCATCCGCATGGCTCTGGACCGGCCGCTCCGCGGCACCGTCCAGAGGACCTGGCCGCGCACACCCCACTGTTCGAGCAGCGCGTTCGCCGCGAGGAAGCCGCTCGTGGCGGCTCGTTCCATCAGCGCGACCGGCAGATCTGTACGCACCAGGTCACCCGCAAGGACGAGCGTGCGGTCCGGAGTGCGCACCCCGGGGCGGCTGTCGTACGCCCCCACGGGGAACAGCGGGCAGTCCGCACGCCACTCGTGCTGAGCGTCGACGATCTTCGCGTCCCGGGTCTCCGGGTACACGCGATGCAACTGGGCGAGCAGCCGGGCCTGTTCGGCAGCACGGTCGGCGTCAGGGCCGACCGCGTAGGCGTGCAGTTCGACCACCGAGCCGCCAGTACGGGCCGCCCAGCGGGCAGCCTCGCCCTCCCAGCGTTCCAGGACGCTGATGTTGTCAAGCGAGGCGTACCCGCTCGTGCCGAGAAAGCCCGCCCGCTCCGGGTCCACCGGTCGGTCCAGCCAGAGCCGGGAGACCAGGAAGGGCGGTGCGGAGCGCAGTTGGGACACGCTGTCGCGCCAAGGGGCGTCGGCGAGTTGGGGCGATGCGGTGACGAGGCCGCACAGGCCGGGGGTGTCGAGGGCGAGGACCGTCGCGTCGAAGTGCTCGGTCCGGCCGCCGGCGGTGACCTGCTGGCCGCCCGAGGCATGGGGAGCCACCGTGTCGACAGGGGTCGCGGTGAGCAGCCGAACGCCGTGGCCTGCGAGATAGCCGGCCAGCGGATCCCAAAGAGCCTGCGGGAACGGCTCGTTGGGCACATCGAAGAGGAGCCCCTCGCTGGAACCCAGGAAGTAGATGTGGAACATCAGCACCAGCTCCGCCGCGGACAGTTCGCGAGGATCGGCGAAGAAGCTGCGGGAGAACACCTCGAACGCCAGATGATGGGCGGCCTCGGGGAAGCGGATACCGGCCAGGAAGTCGTGGGCGCTGACCGAGTCGAGCTGTTCGTAGACCTGGGGCACCCGGACGTCCAGCAGCGGGAGCGCCGCCAGCGGGTCCATCCGGGCCAGATCGCGCCAGCCGAAGGTGGGGCTGAGCGCGGCGAAACCGACGGCGCTCCACGGGGGCGTACGGGGCACCTTGGCGAAACTGTCTCGCAGGCCCGCACTGTGCTGGAGAGGGTAGTCGGGCACCGGGGTGAGCATGCCGAGGCCGCTGTCGGCGCGCCGTAGCAGGCCGCGCAGGTTGTAGTACTGCCGGAAGAAAGCGTGGAAGCCGCGGCTCATCGTGACCTGCGATCCGTCGGCCAGTTCCACGGGCCAGCCGGCCAGCCGGCCTCCGAGCGTCGGCTCGCGCTCGTACAGGGTGACCTGTGCGCCGCGCTCGGCGAGGCCGGTCGCAGCCGCGAGACCCGCGATCCCGCCGCCGATCACGGCGACCCGGGGCGCAGCCCCCGTGAAGCGGGCACGACCGGGGGCCGGGTACAGGACCTCGGCCCGCCGGTCCCTGCCGCGGCGCGGGGCACGGTCGGGTGAGCTCCGACGGGGGGTGAGCCGCGAGGTCATTCGTCTGCTCCTTCCATCACGGTTTCCTGAGGCACGAAGGCGGCAACCGCATCATGGGCCGGGCCGGTTGCTCGGGCCGTCCGGGCTCTGCGCGCCCTGGGCGGACGGCCGGGGCGCACGGGCCACCACCGTGTGCACAATGCCCGTCTGCCAGCCCGGCATCGGCGCGGCACGAACGTTCTCGTACCCCGCCTGCCGCAGCCTCCGACTGAACGCCTCGACTGTGTCGAAGGCCAACACGCTGTCGAACAGGTGACGGTACAGCTCCCGGTCGCCGGTGAGCGTGCCGGTGGGGAGGATCACCGTCTTGCACACGGCTGACCACAGAGCGCGGTGCAGGGGTGAGGCTCCGAGGGTGTATTCGTGGATGGCCAGCCGCCCGCCCGGTGTCAGTAGCCCGAGGACCGAGTCGAGGATCGCGTCGGGATCGGAGACGTTGCGAAAGAGGTACGCGGCGAAGACCGCGTCGAACCGGTTCCCGACGCCGGCCGCGGCCAGTTCCTCCACCGGAAGGTGCAGGAAGCGGACGTTGGGCGGCCAGCGTTTGGATCGCGCCTGCTCCAGCATGCCCGCCGACGCGTCGATCGCCGTGATCTCGGCCTGGGGAGCTGCCCGAAGCAGGGCCGCCGTGGAGGCACCCGTGCCGCAGCCGAGATCCAGCACCCGTAGGCCGGCTCCCGCATTCGGCAGGGCAAGTCGGCGGGCGGAGCGTCTGAGGTGGGAGTGGTACCCGGGGTTGACCGAGACGAGCAGGTCGTAGTTGTGTGCCGCATGGTCGAAAGCGGCGGCGAGCTGGTCGTCTCGCAGAAGTGTCATCTTCACCCTTGTCAGTGGCTTCTCGGTTGACCCACTATCACGCGACGCAGCGTCACAGGTCAGCGTGACACCTCGCGGCGGGCCAGGAACGCCAGGTCGGCGACGCTGCGCAGCATGGGCAGCACGGGTGTCTGGAACCCGATCGTGAGATCCTCGCGGATACTCGTACGGCCGTCGAGGAAGCGCAGCAGCCGCTCCATCGGCACGCGCTCGAACAGACCGGCGAAGAATTCGGCCCCGTCAACCCGACCGGAGTCCAGCGCCCGCAGCATGACCGCGTCCATGGCACGCGAACGCCTGGAGTGGGGCGGTGGCGGTGCGGGAACTGCACCGGACCTGTAGGCGGCGGCGATCGCTCGGCTCTGGCGCTGTACGGCGGCGAAGGTATAGCCAGTGGCGGGACGAGTCGCTCCTCCCGCGGTGCCGATCCGGAACACCCGGTCACCGATCTGCCGGGGGAACCGGGCATCGGTCATCGGGATGACACCCTGTTCGGTGGCATACACCTGGAGCGGGCCCAGTCCCAGCACACTGCCGGTGTAGTGGTGCAGGGCCGCCTCGTACGCCTCGGTGGACAACCGGGCCGCCGAGAACTCTGTGTACTCGACCAGCGCCCGGTCCGGAGCCAGTGGGAGCAGATAGCCGAACGAGAGCCCATGTGCCGGCTGTGGGGTACGGAAGTCCATCAGGCATGCGGAGTCCACGTCGAAAGGCGCAGCCGAGCCGGCCGAGCGAGTGCCGGTGCGGACGAACCAGCCGCGGAAATGCTGCAGCAGCGTGGTCCGGGCTGGAGGCAGCTTGGGCAGCGGGCGGGAATCGTACGCCCAGCGGGCACTGAGGTTCAGGCGCCGGCCGTCAGGGGTGGTGGCGAGGACATGCACACCGTCGGGGACGTTGCGAACGACATCGACGGTCGCGGTCACCCGGTTCACCTGGGGAGAAGCCGCGAGCCGGGCGTCAACCAGTGCCTCGAAGCCCCGGGACCGGATCATCTTGTATCGCCATGGGTACGGCCGGCTCTCCCAGGCGGTCCCGTCCGGCCCGCGTACGCTCAGCCGTTGCCATGAGCGGACCACTGCGTCCTCGAACTCGCCGCGGCCGTCCTCCCAGAAGCACCAGGTGCGCTCCGGCGGCCGCAAGGGCCCCTCAGGAGCGTCGATAAGAGTCACCCGGGGCGCATGTCTGGTGCCGGGCGGCGAATCCACCCCGGTGAGGACCGCGTCTGGGGTGGTGAGGTGGTGCGCGAGCGACAGCCCGGCCGCCCCGGCACCGACGATGATGACGTCGGAGTCACTCATGGCTACGTTCTTCTCCTCACAGCGCAACGGACACCCACGGGCACAGCGCGCGACCGAAATTGCGCGTCACACCCCCGGCCGCTCATCGGCGGCTGCCGGCGCACTCCTGGGACGGACGTCGCTGGATCTGTTACTCCATCACAAAGCTCCCGCCTGGCCCTGGACGCACAAGCGCGGCGCCGGAGGCGATCGCCTCGACGACCGTGGCCATCGTCTCACCGAGATCGGCTCCCGGAGGCAGGACAGGCGCACTGCCCACGACGGGGCGTCCGGCGAACCCGGTGTCCAGGTGCGGCAGTCTGGCCTCCAATACAGCGGGCCCGCGGCGTCGTTCCTTACGCGTCGCGCCGAGCCAGGCGGCCAGAGCGGCCTTCGCGGCGCTGTAGTCGGCCATGCCGGGCTGGGGCCGCTCGGCGACCACACCCGTGACGGCGACGACCGCACCCGTCTCGGGAAGCAGAGGCAGGGCCGCCCGCATGATTGGGACCGGCGTGAGGGCCACGGCGTCCAAACCGCTCAGTTCATCGGCAGCCCATTGGGCCAGCCCGGCGCATGCCTCTCCGTCGTAGGCGTCGAAGGTACGCAGAGGCGCACCGCCGCAGACCCGGGCAGCCTCAGTAAGGCGCCCGGAGTCGCGGCCCGCCAGAGCGACTGTGGCGCCCCGATCGGTCAGCAGTCCCGCCAAGGGGCCGTGTCGGCTTCGCTGGTGGAGCACCCAGGGGGTGTCTGTCATCTGCGCGGAGTGAGTGGTTTTGCATGTTCAGTATTCCGAGGTCCGCTGGTTCACGGATGCAGACGAACAGCGGAACCGAGTCTGCGACGGCCCGCAGAAGGGTGCGGATCATGCGGTGTTGTCGATTCCGCTGAGGGCGCTGCGGGCGGCTGGGCCGGGGCGGTCCGGCGGAGCGCGTGGAAGATCATTCCGCGGTGGCAGTGGAACAGGACGCTGCGTGTGCCAGCGGGGCAACAAGTTCGTCAGCTGGCAGGCGTACATGCGACCGGCCGGCGGGGGCATCAAGGGAATCGCTCCTTCTCTATCGGGAACGTACGGCCCGTCCCGAGAGCACAACTGCCAGGTTCCCTTCCAGCGGAGTCACTGCGAGAATTGCGCGATCACGCGGCAGTGAAACGGGGGACTGGCTCGTGGCAGAGGCAGTGACGGTGGCATGGATTGCCGTTGGTGGCGCGCTCGCGGGCGCAGCGGCCACCACGATCACGGGTCGGTTCACGAAAGGCGGAGCGATCGGCTCGGCCACCGTCGGCAAGCTAGACGTCCACGGTAGAGATCAGCTTGAATTTTGCATGCCGTTTGTCGAGGTCAAGAGTCAGCTGAAACCCGTGCTGTCCGGCCGCACCCCGTCGGAACCCTGGCAGCGGATAGCGCCCCGCCTTCCGGACGCCCCACCAAGCTGGACCACGGGGTCAACTATTGCCTTGAGGCTGTGGGACATGCCAGGTGACGTACGAAGGGCGGCAGCCCCTCTTGATCAGAACATACCTTCATTGCAAGCCAGCGCAGCGCCTCGGCTCACTCCAGAACTGCTTGCGGCGGCTCGGGGGTTACACCGCAACATAGAAGAACTCCTTGACGCATACACCAAGGAATACCAGCGCCTCACCAAGCGGGGCATGGGGGTGGTCTAGAGGCTGGCCACCCCACCCGCATAGCCGACGAGGGGGCTCCGTCTCTCTCCCTGGGCATAAGGGCGCCCCTCCGGCGCGAGTACCGGCGAGGCGTCTCTGTACGGCGGGAGGGCCGATGAGGGTCTACCTCCCTGCAGAGCGGCGAAGTGGAGTGTCATGACGGTTCGCTCCATCTGCAAGCCGAAAGCGGCCAAGCCTGCGAACGACAAATCCCATCGAGAGCACCTGCAGCACCGTGAAGTTGAGGACCAAGGTCACTCACGGGGCCGGCAGCCCGGTCGCGGCCTTGGCGATGGTCTTCAAGCTCGTCGAGTCCGCCCAAGCCCGCTGGCGCGCGATCACCGCCCCCCCCATTTCGTCGCTCTCGTCCGCAACTGCGCCCGCTTCGAGAACGGTCACCTCATCGAACGCTCCGAAGCGGGGCCGCCTGATGGCACCGAAAGACGAGCGACGCTAGGCAGACGATGCCTGGCTGTCCCAGCCCGAGGCCGCCCGCAAACTGGGCATCGCTCGCTTCCGCATCGGCGCACTCATCGCCTGCGGCCACTTGGTGCCCGCGGAGAACTCGACCGGGAGGGCGGGCGTCACGATCGCCAGCGTGCAGGCAGAGAAGACCCGGCGCGACAGCGCCACATACCGAGCCGCGACCGTGAGAAGGACGGTCAGTAGCAGCGCGCTCGATGGTTAGGGCGCGCCTCTGGGAGGCCAGCCACGGAGCAGAGGCTGCACCGGACTGCAGGCGGGAATGAGGCCCGGTAGCGGTCGTCCCGTGCGCACTCCGCTCTGGACCCTACCGACCAGACTTCTTCACCCGCTCGGCTGCCTTTGCCGCGGTCTCTTCTGCTTTGCCCTTGGCCTGCTCGCCGAGGCCCTCTGCCTGCATTCCCTTGTCGTCCACCGCGCCGCCGACGGTCTCCTTGAGCTTGCCCTTGACCTGCTTCGCCTTGCCCTTTGCCTTACCCATGACAATCCCGGCCTTCACTGCGAGGGCTGACATACCACGTTCCCACCTTGCGCCGTTCATTTCGAGCGCGCAACCGGTGAGGTGTGATTGCCTCCGTTACCTTCTTCGGGCTCCGCAATGAGGCATCGACGGACCGCTGACGAGGGGCTTGAGTACCGGCTTCACTCGAGCCGGAAGAACTCCCCGTAACGTGGATGTGGCAGCTCCGTGGCGTGGCAGGCCGGACGAAAGCATGAACGGAAGGACCTGCACTTAATCGACACCGGCGGCATCGGCGTCTTCCTCGGCCTGCACGCCGGCAGGACGAACACCACGCCCCGCCGACAAACGCCTGGCCTGACCTAAGGTCCACCAGCCTGCAGAAGGCCACACATCGCCGCCCGCACAGCACAGGCAATTCCCCCTCTTCCCATGTGCTTAGCAGCATTGCTGAAACCGGCGCGGCCACGGCCAGCACAGCCCGGCTCGGGGATAACAGCGGTCGGCTACGGAAAGCCAGGGCCGGTCAGGGGAAGAAGCCACGGGCCGCGTCTCCTTTCGGCCGCGGAGGGAATGCGTCGTCCATGACCACACGAGATGCACTCCCCGGCACTCACTCGTGTACGAACAGCTACGCCGCACGCGCGGGGAGGAAGGCGCACGCCAGTACGCTCACTCCCAACAGGCAGGGGTGGAACGGGTCGCGTCGGTGGCGAGGTACTTCACGGCCCGGCTGTGCGCCCACTATCTCCTCGGACGATCTGAGCACGGTCATCGGCCCAGCTCAGGAGCCGGATGGAAAGCGATAAGCACCTGACACACTTGTCCCGACTCCACGTGTGACCAGCCCGGTCATGCATCCCACCGCGCGGCTTCACACAGTGGAGTCAGCATCGTCTTTCGATCAGCGCCGACTGCCCGGTCCGCCAGGTATTCAGCAGGTGAGATGCCAGTCGGTTCTCCAAGTGCACAGTGACGTCGGCTCCGAAGGCAACCTCTGAATCCAGGTGCGGCTCGTCGGCGAGCAGACCGCCGATCACTTCTCGGCGTACGACTTGTTCATGTACGGCGTCCGCCTCCACGTGTTCCGTATAGAAGCGCTCGGCCGCAGGCCCGGCGCCGGTGCGCCGCATCGCCGCGGCGAGCCGCCGCGACCCCGGCGACGAGGTCACCTCGACGCAAGCGAAGTGGCCCACCAATGCTCCGCGCAACGCTCGGTGCAAGCCAAACAGTGTCATTACGTTGACGACGGCGAGGGCGGGGGCGGGCGCTGCCTCCACGTAGTGTCCGTAGCGTGTGTTCAGCCCCAGGTCCGCCATCAGCTCGGCGAAGAGCTGGGCGTGAATGTTCTCGGCCCGTCCGGCGCCGAACTCGTCGTATTCGATGGCGACCATGCCGGCCTTGGCCCGCCCGCGCAGCCGAGGGATCACCCAGGCGTGCGGGTCTGCCTCCTTGAGGTGGTAGAGCGAGCGCAGAGCGGCGTATTCGCGGATCTGCCACAGCTCTCCCTCATGCTCGAGATGGTGGGCGACGCTGCCACGATGGTCGGTGGGCTCGACCAGCAGCTGGCCGAACACCTCATCCGCCGAGCGGCCGGAAAGCACATCGGCTCGCAGAGCCCCGAGAAACCGCCCTTCGAGCGCCCGGCGCAACGGCATGAGCGCGGGGTCCCACTCACGGTCCTCGGCGACGTCGGCGAAACCTCGGTAGTGCAACTCGTAGAGCACGTAGAGGGCCAGCTGCAGGTCCTCCCCGTACGGGTCGGCGGCTGCGGCCTCGTCCGCCTCGGGAGGAGGAGCCTGCTGCGGGGAGGCAAGGGCAGCGAACAGACCAGCCGAAAGCGGCCCCCGGGGGCTGGGAATGGTGGGGTCGGCAGGGCTGTGGTCAGTGCTGGTCGCCGTCATGGGTGCCCTCCGGGTCGCTACCTGAAGAATGGTCGGAGCCCTCGCGGCGGTCAGCGCCGGGAGGGTTCGCGCGGCGGCGGTGGCTGGTGTCGCACCACGGGTACACGCGGCTGCGACGGCAGGTGCAGACGGCGACGACGAACCGGTCGGAGGCGGCGATCGTGCCGTCCTCCTGGACAATCTCCACCGGCCCCTCGATCAGAATCGGACCGTCGCGGACGACGGTCAAACGCCTGGCGTGGTCAGACTCGTTCGGCACGTACGACCACCAGTTCCTCTCGGTCCTCGTCGGCGCCGATCAGGCCCCGAGCCCGCAGCCAGGGCAGCCGTCGGGTGATCACGGGTCCGTAGGGTATGTACGACCTGTCCGTCACCGAGCAGCGCAGACCGCTGTCGGT
>NZ_JBSHFH010000034.1:0-88685 GCF_053617235.1 Streptomyces sp. NPDC055749
GGCGGTGCCCGCGGGCACCGCCCCTCCTCCCATGCTTCACGCGCTCACTGGCCGAACAGGTTGTTGTCGTCGCGGCCCGGCTTCTCGTCCGGCGGTTCCACCGGGTCGACCGGGTCGGTCGGTACGCTCGCCGACTCGCTGGGCGTGGGGGGCGTCGTCTGCGTGGGCGGCGGCGTCGTCGGGCTCTCCTCGGCCGGAGGGCTGCTCGGCGACTGGGACGGCGACTCCGTCTCCGGCGGCTCCGTCTCCTCCGGCGGCTCGGTCGTGGCCGGCGGAGTCGTGGGGGCCTGCGTCACGCCGGTGTCGCCGCGCTCGACGTCCTCCAGGTCGAAGGTGGTGGCCGAGCCGCCGTTCAGCGCGGCCAGTGTGTAGTCCGCCCAGATCTTCGCCGGGAAGCCGCCGCCGTTGGCCCGGCCCGAGTTGGCCGTACCCGTCAGGGTGACCTGGCCGCCGCCGTCCTTGGCGGACTCGCCGTAGAGCGCGACGACCGTGGTGAGCTCCGGGGTGTACCCGGCGAACCAGGCCGCCTTGTTGTTCTCGGACGTGCCGGTCTTGCCTGCCGCGTCGTAGGCCGGGGTATTGGCCTCGTGCCCGGAACCGTTGTCCACGACGCCGGTCAGCGAACGGGTGACGGTGTCCGCGGTCTTGCGGCTGATCACCTGGGTGCCGGTGCCGTCGACGGGCTCCGCGGTGCGGTCGCGGTGCTCGGCGGACTTGATGATGTGCGGGTTGACCTTCTTGCCGTGGCTGTCGAGAGTGGCGAAGACCCCCGCCATGTCCCAGGTCGAGGCGTTCATGGTGCCCAGGGTGATCGCGGGGACCGCGGGGAATCCCTTGTCCGGCATCCCGAGGTCGAGGGCGGTCTGCTTCACGGCGGCGGGCGTCACGTCGACGACCATCTGCGCGAAGACCGAGTTGACCGACCGGTTCATCGCCGTCTGGACGCTGATGTCGCCGTAGCTCCGGTCGTCCTCGTTCTGCGGCTTGAACGGGATGTCACTGCCGACGACGGGCCGCTTGCTGGTGCCGTCGTAGACGGTGTCGAGGCCGATCCGGCCGCCGTCCTGGGTCTTCGACTCGTTCTCCAGCGCGGAGGCGAGCACCAGCGGCTTGAAGGTGGAGGCGGGCTGGTAGTCCCGGCGGGTGGCGTTGGAGATCCAGTGCTCGGTGGCGCCGACGCCGCCGTACAGCGCGACGACCTCGCCGTTCTTCGGGTTCACGGAGGTGGCACCGGCCTGGACCGTGGCGTCGATCTTGTTGCCGTCACGGTCGAGCTGGGACTCCAGCTGCCGGTCGACGGCCTTCTCCAGCTCCTTCTGCCGCTGCTTGTTTATGTTGAGCGTGATCGTCCAGCCGCCGGCCTCACGGGCCTCCTCGGTGACGCCCTGGCGCTCCAGCTCCTCGTTGGCCGCCTCGACGAGATAGCCGGTCTGGCCCTCCATGCCGGGGGCCGCCTTGGGCTCCTGGGGAATGGTGAACTTCATCCCGGCGCGCTCCGAGGAGTCGAGCCAGCCCTTCTCGACCATGTTGTCGAGCGTGTATCCCCAGCGTTCGGAGACGAGCTTCTTGCCGGTCTTCGATGCGACCGCCCAGTCGTACTGGCTGGGGGCCTGGAGCAGCGAGGCGAGGTAGGCGCCCTGGGAGAGGTCGAGATCCTTGGCGTCGACCCCGTAGTACGCCTGCGCGGCGGCCTGGATGCCGCTCGCGCCCCGGCCGTAGTACGCGGTGTTCATGTACCCGGCGAGGATGTCTTCCTTGCTCATCTTCTGGTCGACCTTGAGCGAGATCACCAGTTCCTTCAGCTTGCGGCTGACGGTCGGGTCCTGCGTCAGGTAGTAGTTCTTCACGTACTGCTGGGTGATCGTCGAGCCACCCTGCTTGCCCTTGCCGGACAGCGTGTTGAACAGACCGCGGGTGGTGCCCTTCAGGTCGACGCCCTGGTCCTGGTAGAAGGTCTTGTTCTCGGCGGCGACGAAGGCGTGCTGGACGTCCTTCGGCACCTCGGCGAGGTCCACGATCTCGCGGTTGACCTTGCCCGTACGGGCAAGGAGTGTGCCGTCGCTGTACTTGTAGACGTTGCTCTGCTTGTTGGCCGTGGCATTGGCCGCGGGTACGTCCACGTAGACGTAGAGCGCCACGAAGGCACCCATGACCAGCAGGCAGAACCCGAAGAACGTGCCCAGGAGTTTCCGCCAGGTGAAGAGTCCGCGTATACCGCCGCTCCTCCCGGCCCGGCGCGTTCCTCGCCCCTGGCCTCGTCGCGCATCGGCTCGACCCATGGCTGTTTTACTCCCGTTCCTCTGTTCGACCAGCTCTGCTCAGCCCAGCCAGCTAACACCGTCGGCCTGTGCGAAATGCAAGCGATCCGGTCTTTTCCGGACGTGACAATCAGCACCCGTTCCCATAGGAACCGACTCATGAAGGGCAAGAAGGGTTGCGAGGACTGGGCAATCCACAGGTTCGGGCCTGATGCCCGCCGGGTGCCCACCTCCCGTATGCACCCCGCGTATACACCGCATGTATAGTCTCTCTCATGTCAATCGGTCACACCCTCCTCGGACTCCTCGAGTCCGGCCCCCGCCACGGCTACGACCTCAAGCGCACCTTCGACGAGAAGTTCGGCCACGACCGCCCCCTGCACTACGGGCAGGTCTACTCGACCATGTCCCGGCTGCTGAAGAACGGGCTGGTCGTCGTCGACGGAGTCGAGAGCGAGGGCGGTCCGGAGCGCAAGCGGTACGCCATCACCGACGCCGGGATCACGGACGTGGCCGCCTGGCTCACCCACCCGGAGAAGCCGGAACCGTACCTCCAGTCGACCCTGTACACGAAGGTCGTCCTGGCCCTGCTCACCGGCCGCAGCGCCGACCGGGTGCTGGACACCCAGCGCGCCGAGCACCTGCGCCTGATGCGCGTCCTCACCGACCGCAAGCGCAAGGGCGACCTCGCCGACCAGCTGATCTGCGACCACGCGCTGTTCCACCTGGAGGCGGACCTGCGCTGGCTGGAACTGACCGCCGCACGCCTGGACCAGCTCGCCACGGAGGTACGTCCATGACTCCCGAAGGTTCCCTGCTCGACGCCCGCGAGCTGCGCAAGGCCTACGGGTCGACGCCCGCACTCGACGGCGCGTCCTTCTCCATCCACCCCGGCGAGGTCGTCGCCGTCATGGGCCCCTCCGGGTCCGGGAAGTCGACGCTGCTGCACTGCCTCGGCGGGATCGTCACCCCGGACAGCGGGACCATCACGTACGACGGACGCGAGCTCTCGGCCATGTCCGACGCAGAGCGCAGCGCTCTGCGCCGCAGCGAGTTCGGGTTCGTCTTCCAGTTCGGCCAGCTCGTGCCGGAGCTGACCTGCACCGAGAACGTCGCCCTCCCCCTCCGCCTCAACGGGGTGAAGAGGAAGGAGGCCGAGCTCAGGGCAGCCGGCTGGATGGAGCGCCTCCAGGTCGACGACCTCAAGGACAAGCGGCCCGGAGAGGTCTCCGGCGGACAGGGGCAGCGCGTCGCCGTCGCCCGCGCACTCGCCGCCAACCCCCGGGTGCTCTTCGCCGACGAGCCGACCGGCGCCCTTGACTCGCTCAACGGCGAGCGCGTGATGGAGCTGCTCACGGACGCGGCGCGGTCCTCCAACACCGCCGTCGTCCTGGTCACCCATGAGGCGCGGGTCGCCGCCTACTCGGACCGCGAGATCGTCGTACGCGACGGAAAGTCCCGGGACCTGGAGTTCACGGGATGACCATGCTGGAAGAACCGAGCGCCACGGAAGCGGCCGGCTCCCCGAAGGCTGCGGAGAAGGGGTCGAGGAAGAGGCCGGGGAGAGGTTCGGGCTGGATGCACGACCTCGGCCTCGGCATCCGCTTCGCGGTCGGCGGCGGGCGCGAGGGCTGGATCCGCACCCTCCTCACCGCCGTCGGCGTGGGCCTCGGCGTCGCCCTGCTCCTCGTCGCCTCCTCCATACCGAACCTCCTGGACAACCGGTCCGACCGCACCGCGGGCCGCGCACCCAACTTCACCAACCACGACGCGCCCCTGGCGCCCGGCGACAACACCCTGGTCTACGACGACGCCTCGTCCGAGTACCGCGGCGACTCGGTCGGCGGCTGGTCGCTGCGCCCCGACGGCGCGCACCCGCCGCTGCCGCCGGGTGTCGACAGGATCCCCGCGCCCGGCGAGATGGTCGTATCGCCCGCGCTGAAGGATCTTCTGGAGTCCTCCGAGGGCCAACTGCTCAAGGAACGGCTGAAGTTCCGGATCGTCGGGACAATCGCCGACGAAGGGCTGAGCGACCCGCACGACCTGTACATGTACGCGGGCAGCGACACCATCACGCAGAAGGGCGGCGGACGGACCGCGCAGTTCGGCGACAACCGGCTGCCCGAGAATCCGCTGGACCCCGTCCTCGTCATCCTCATCGTCCTGATCTGTGTCGTCCTGCTGGTCCCCGTCGCGATCTTCATCGCCACCGCCGTCCGGTTCGGCGGCGAGCGGCGCGACCGCCGGCTCGCCGCGCTGCGTCTCATCGGCGCGGACATCCGGATGACCCGGCGGGCCGCCGCCGGTGAGTCCCTGTTCGGCACCGGGGTCGGACTGCTCTTCGGAGCCCTGTTCTTCCTCGTGGGGCGTCAGTTCATCGGCCTGGTGCAGTTCTGGCGGATCTCGGCGTTCCCCTCCGACCTCGCCCCGATGCCCTCTCTCGCCGTGCTGATCGTGCTGGCCGTACCGGTGTGCGCGGTCCTGGTCACCCTGTTCGCGCTGCGCTCCGTGGCGATCGAGCCGCTCGGTGTCGTACGGCAGGGGAGTTCCCGCAAGCGCCGGCTGATGTGGCGGCTGCCGATGCCGGTCATCGGTGTGGTGCTGCTGCTGTTCTCGGACACCGCGGGCGGTGTCAGCGCGCCGCTCGACGTGGCAGCCGTCGCGGCCGGGATCGTCCTGATCCTGCTCGGCATGGTGACCCTGCTCCCCTGGCTGGTCGAGTCCGTCGTCGCCCGCCTGCGCGGCGGCCCGGTGCCCTGGCAGCTCGCCACCCGCGGGCTCCAGTTGAACAGCACCGCGGCGACGCGCGCGGTGAGCGGCATCGCGGTCGCGGTGGCCGGCGGGATCGCGCTCCAGATGTACTTCGTCGGCATCAACGACGACTTCAACGCGACGACGGGACAGGACCCCAAGCGCGCCCAGATGGGCGTCTCGACGGAGTCCGCCGACGGCGCCCTCGCCGAGCGCATGATCAAGGGGTTCCGTGCCACGGAGGGCGTGAAGGGGGTCATCGGCACCATCGACTCCTACGTGCTCGGCATCGACGCACTCGACCAGTACGGCGACCCGGACGGCGCGCCGGTGACCCACGGCACCTGCGCCACCCTGCGCGAGCTGGCCCATCTGCCCGGCTGCGAGGACGGCGACGTCTTCATCTCGCACACCGAGGAGAACAAGGACGCGAGCTGGGTGACGAACGTGGCCCGCCCCGGCAAGCAGATCAATCTGAACGAGTGGTTCAGGCCCGAGGGCTCGAAGAAGCTCGAACCGCAGCTGTGGGCGATCCCGAAGGACGCCCGCACGGTGAAGCCCAGGAAGGATCCGGCGGGCGAGACGCACAGCGGCATCTTCGTGACGCCCGGCGCCCTGGACGCGGCCAAGCTGCCGAGCGCCTCGACGACGGCGCAGATCCAGACGGACGAGAGCGTCCCCGACGTCCAGGAACACGTCCGCAACACCGCGTATCTGATGGATCCGTCCCTGCGGATCTGGACCTACCAGGATGTCCAGCGGGACAAGCAGTACGACAACATCCGCACCGGTCTGTTCGTGGGCGCGACACTCACCATGATCCTGATCGCGGCCTCCATGCTGGTCTCGCAGATCGAGCAACTGCGGGAACGCAGAAAGCTGTTGTCGGTACTGGTCGCCTTCGGAACCCGCCGCTCGACCCTCGCCTGGTCCATCCTGTGGCAGACCGCGATCCCGGTCGCCCTCGGCACCGCGCTCGCCGTCGTGGGCGGGCTCGGCCTCGGCCGGGTGATGCTCCGCGTGATCGACAAGGAGATCACCGACTGGCTGATCTTCCTGCCCCTGGCGGGGGTGGGGGCGGCGATGATCGCCGTGGTGACGCTGCTCAGCCTGCCGCCGCTGTGGCGCCTGATGCGCGCGGACGGTCTGCGCACCGAGTGACGGGAGCGCGGTGGCCGGCCGGGCCGGGCCTTCAGGCCCGGCCGGCCACCCGCACCGGAAGCGTCTCCATCGCCTCGCGCAGCGCCGCCGCGAACTCCTCGAACTCCTCGTGCCTGGCCGCCCCCGCCCGCATCGCGAGCGCCACCCGCCGCGCGGGCGCCGGGTCCGCGAAGTACCCCGTCGACAGCGCGTCGTTGCGCCCCGTCTCCACCGTCACGGCGGTCCGCGGCAGCAGGGTCACACCGAGCCCGCCGGCGACCAGCTGCACCAGGGTGGAGAGCCCGGCCGCCGTAGTCGTCACCGGTGCGCCCTCCGTACGTCCCGCCTCCCGGCAGATGTCCAGCGCCTGGTCGCGCAGACAGTGCCCCTCGTCCAGAAGCAGCAGCGGCAGCTCACGCAGCGCCTCGCGCGGAATGTCGACGCGCCCGCCGAGCCAGTGGTCCTGCTCCATGACCAGGACGAAGTCCTCGTCGAAGAGCGGGAGTTCGGTCACTCCGGGCACACCGAGCGGCACGGCGAGCAGCAGCAGATCCAGCCGCCCGGCGGCCAGCCCCTCAAGGAGCGAGGAGGTCTGCTCCTCGTGCACCTGGAGATCGAGGTCCGGGTAGCGCTGGTGGACGAGCCGCAGCACGGTCGGCAGGAGGTACGGGGCGACGGTCGGGATCACCCCGAGCCTGAGCACCCCCGTGAAGGGCGCCCGGACCGCCTCCGCCTCCTCCATCAGCGAACCGACGGCGTCCAGGACCACCTGGGTCCGCACCGCCAGCCGCTCCCCGGCGGGCGAGAGCAGTACCTTGCGCGTCGTACGCTCGATGAGCTGGACACCCAGTGCCTCTTCCAGGGCCGATACGGCTCCGGAGAGTGCCGGCTGACTCATCCCGATTGCTGCCGCCGCATCACGAAAGTGCAGATGCTCCGCGACAGCAGCGAAGGCACGCAGCTGCGAGAGGCTGGGTTGCTTGGGCCTGATGCCCTGATTTATCTGGGCCACTGATAGGCACCTCCGATCACCAGGACCAAGTGTAGCTATTTCCGTGATCAATGCACTCTGTGCCATGGTGGAGGCCGTCCAACCCTCAGGAAGTCCCCCAAAAAGGGAATTCCTATGCTTCAAGGAGAGCGCGTGCTCACTGTCGGTGACAAGTTCCCCGAGTTCGACCTGACTGCTTGTGTCTCGCTGGAGGCGGGCAAGGAGTTCGAGCAGATCAACCACAAGACCTACGAGGGTCAGTGGAAGGTCGTCTTCGCGTGGCCGAAGGACTTCACCTTCGTGTGCCCCACCGAGATCGCCGCCTTCGGCAAGCTGAACGAGGAGTTCGCCGACCGCGACGCCCAGGTCCTCGGCTTCTCCGGTGACTCCGAGTTCGTGCACCACGCCTGGCGCAAGGACCACCCGGACCTGACCGACCTGCCCTTCCCGATGCTGGCCGACTCGAAGCACGAGCTCATGCGTGACCTCGGCATCGAGGGCGAGGACGGCTTCGCGCAGCGCGCCGTCTTCATCGTCGACCAGAACAACGAGATCCAGTTCACGATGGTGACCGCCGGTTCCGTGGGCCGTAACCCCAAGGAGGTCCTGCGGGTCCTCGACGCCCTGCAGACCGACGAGCTGTGCCCCTGCAACTGGACCAAGGGCGAGAACACTCTCGACCCGGTCGCGCTCCTCTCGGGCGAGTGAGCTGACACGATCATGGCTCTCGACGAACTGAAGTCCGCCATACCGGACTTCGCCAAGGACCTGAAGCTGAACCTCGGCTCGGTCATCGGCAACAGCGAACTTCCTCAGCAGCAGCTCTGGGGCACCGTTCTCGCCTGCGCGATCGCCTCGCGCTCGCCGATCGTGCTCCGCGAACTGGAGCCCGAGGCCAAGGCCAACCTCTCCGCCGAGGCGTACACCGCGGCGAAGTCGGCCGCGGCGGTCATGGCGATGAACAACGTCTTCTACCGGACCCGGCACCTGCTGTCGGACCCGGAGTACGGGAACCTCCGTGCGGGCCTGCGGATGAACGTCATCGGCAAGCCGGGCGTGGAGAAGGTCGACTTCGAGCTGTGGTCGCTCGCCGTTTCCGCGATCAACGGCTGCGGCCAGTGCCTCGACTCCCACGAGCAGGTGCTGCGCAAGGCCGGCGTGGACCGTGAGACCATTCAGGAAGCCGTCAAGATCGCCTCTGTGATCCAGGCGGTCGGCGTGACCCTCGATTCCGAAGCGGTTCTCGCCGAGTAACACAGCAGTACCCTTGTACGAGAAGGGCCCCGCGGACGACCGACCGTCCGCGGGGCCCTTCTTACGTCTCCAGGCACCTGCCGCCTACTGCCCCGGCGCCTCCGCCACGACAGCGGCGGGCAGGTCCGGTTCCTTCGGGGGCGCCCCGGGCGCCCGGGTCGGCGCCAGCTCGTGCGCCGTGGCGCCGCGCGGCGGCGGCGAGTGCCGCCGGGACTCCTCCTGACCGTAGGCCCGCAGATAGCCGACCACGGTGTTGGTCACGGCGACCAGGGGTACGGCGACCACCGCGCCGCCGATGCCCGCGATCATCCCGCCGGCGGCGACCGAGAGGACGACGGCCAGCGGATGGACCCGCACGGCGCGTCCGAGGATGAACGGCTGCAGGATGTGGCCCTCGATCTGCTGCACGGCGAGCACCACGAGGAGCACCATCAGCGCGGTGAACACGCCCTGCGTGACCAGCGAGACGACCACGGCGAGCGCACCGGAGACCACGGCCCCGACCAGCGGGATGAAGGCGAAGAGGAAGATGAACACCGCGAGCGGCACCGCCATCGGCACATCGAGGAAGTAGATCCCGAGCCCGATGAAGATGGCGTCGATCAGCGCGACTATGACCGTGCCCCGCACATAGGCGGTGAGCGTGCGCCAGGCACGCGGCCCGGCGCCCGCGACGCCCGGCCTGGCCTGGGTGGGCACGAGCTTCAGCGCCCAGTGCCAGATGCGCTTCCCGTCGTACAGCAGAAAGAGCGTCGAGAACATCGCAAGCAGCAGCCCGGTGAGGAACTCCACCATCACGGTGACGCCCTGCAGCCCGGCGGAGGTGATCTCCTCCGTGTTGGTGCCGATGGTGTCGCTGAGGTTCTTCGCGATGTCGTTGATCTGCGACTCGGTGACGTGGAAGGGGCTGTCGAGGAGCCAGCGCTTCAGCTCGTCGATGCCGTCGCGCACCCGGTCGGAGAGCGTGTCGAGGTTGTCCATCACCTGCCACACCACGAACCAGCCGACCAGGCCCATGATGACGAAGCCCAGGATCGCGGTGACCGCGGTCGCCAGACCGCGCGGCAGACCGAGCCGCTTCAGGCGGACCACGGTCGGCTGAAGCATCGCGGTGACGAGCAGCGCGGCGACGAACGCCAGGACCACCAGCTGTACGGCGCTGATGATCCGCATCAGCACCCAGAGGGTGCCCGCCAGGACCAGCAGCCGCCAGCCGGCCTCTGCGGCGACCCGCATGCCCCACGGGATCGCCGCGACAGGATCGGGCCTGGCCGCGACGGACGGGGCGTACGCGGGCGGCGGAGGCACATGCTCCGCCGCTGCCGCCGCTTCCTCACGGCCGGCGCCCGGATCGCCATCCGCGTCCGCCTCGGCACGGCGCTGGTCCAGGCGCGTCCCTATGTCGGTGAGTTCGGCGCCGAGCCGGCCGAGCCACCCTGGCAGTTTCGACATGATTGTTCCCTCTCCCCCATGCTGTCTCCCCACCGCTCCCCCCGGAGTCGTCCGGAATGTGACCGTACACGCGCGAAGCCCTCCACCGTAGGACGGTGAAGGGCTTCACAAGGTTGAGAACGGACCCTCATGAGGGGCCGTCGGCTCTCCCTAGTACCAGTTGTTGGCCTGCCAGAAGGACCAGGCGCCACACGGGCCGCCGTAGCGGTCCTCCATGTAGTTGAGGCCCCACTTGATCTGGGTGGCCGGGTTGGTCTGCCAGTCGGAACCGGCGGAGGCCATCTTGTGGCCCGGCAGCGCCTGCATGAGGCCGTAGGCGCCGGAGGACGGGTTGGTCGCCCGGTAGTTCCACGTCGACTCGTGGTCCACGATGTTGCTGAAGCACTGGAACTGGTCGGCGGGGACCATCTGGCGGGCCATCGCCTGCACTTCGGCCACGCTGTACGAGCCCTGCGCGGAGAAGGAGGAGGCGTCGCGTACCGACGAGCGGCTTGCGCGCTCGGCGGCTTCCTTCTTCTCTGCCGCGGCCTCGCGTTCGGCCTCCAGCTTGTCCTCGGCCGCCTGCTTCTTGGACTTGGCGTCCTTGGCGGCCTGGATACGGGCTGATTCCTCTGCGGACTTCTTCGCTGCCGCGTCGGCTGCGGATGCCTGGGCGTCGGCCTGCTGTGTCAGCGAGGCGGTCTGCACCTGGGCCTGCTGGCCCGCGGGAATGTCTGCGAGCAGCGTGGTGTCGGCTGCGGTCGCCTCGAAGTTGTTGTCGTCGGCAGCAGGAGTGCTGCCCGAAGCAACGCCTACGACGGCGCCTACGGTGGTTACCGCTGTGGCTGATGCCACGGCGAACCCCCGGACCGAGATCCGGCTCACACGGTGTCCTTCCAGCATCGCCCGCTTAGGTGACCTCGCGGGCGCAATCGTGCCCTTGACACTGGCCTCCCTAAAGCTTGGGTCACGGGAGGCACGGGCCCGGTGGGCAACTCCCTTGCGGAAGTGCCGCGTGGTACTCGCGGGCGGCATACGGACGGCAAGTGTTGAGTTGTGTGGTGCTGTGCGCCTCTGGAGGTGCACGAGTGCCGTATGCGGGGCCTGACGGAAGCAAGACTCTGCCGGACGGGGACGCCGCGAGGCAATTCTGTGTTGCGTGTGAAAGCTCACACCCCGTTTGGGCCCGCTCATTTACGGAAACGGCACACAGCGCAATGCCGCCCGGCTAAGCTCTTCGGCTCGCCGGGCGGCATCAACTGTCCTATCCCGTATCAGATCTGGCCTTCCTCCAGCATTTCGGTCACCAGTGCGGCGATCTGCGAACGCTCGGACCGGGTCAGCGTGACGTGGGCGAAGAGCGGATGACCCTTCAGCTTCTCGACCACGGCGACGACTCCGTCGTGCCTGCCGACCCGGAGGTTGTCCCGCTGCGCCACGTCATGCGTGAGCACGACTCGGGAATTCGACCCGATTCGGGACAACACGGTCAGCAGGACGTTGCGTTCGAGCGACTGCGCCTCGTCGACGATCACGAACGCGTCGTGGAGGGAGCGGCCCCGGATGTGGGTGAGCGGCAGAACCTCCAGCATGCCGCGCCCCAGCACCTCCTCGATCACCTCGCGCCCGGCGACCGCCGAGAGGGTGTCGAAGACGGCCTGCGCCCAGGGGCTCATCTTCTCGGCCTCGGAGCCGGGGAGATAGCCGAGCTCCTGCCCGCCGACCGCGTACAGCGGCCTGAAGACCATCACCTTCTGGTGCTGCCTGCGCTCCAGTACGGCCTCCAGGCCCGCGCAGAGCGCCAGCGCCGACTTACCGGTGCCGGCCCTTCCGCCCAGCGACACGATGCCTACGTCCGCGTCGAGGAGCAGATCGAGCGCGATGCGCTGCTCGGCACTGCGGCCGTGGATCCCGAAGGCCTCCCGGTCGCCGCGCACCAGCCGCACATTGCCCTCGGCGGTGACCCGGCCCAGCGCCTTGCCGCGCTCGGACTGGAGGACGAGACCGGTGTGCACGGGCAGCTCGGCCGCTTCGGGGACGTACAGCGTCTCCTCGGTGAACAGCAGATCGACCTGTTCACCGGCGAGCGCCAGCTCCGTCATTCCCGTCCAGCCGGAATCGACGATGGCGAGCTCGGCGCGGTACTCCTCGGCGAGGAGACCGACCGAGGACGCCTTGATCCGCAACGGGAGGTCCTTGGAGACGACCGTGACGTCGTACCCCTCGGCCTGGAGGTTGCGCGCGACCGCGAGAATCCGTGAGTCGTTGTCCCCCAACCGGTAGCCGGCGGGAAGTACGCCGGGATCGGAGTGGTTGAGTTCGACACGGAGCGTCCCGCCCAGATCCCCGAGGGGGATCGGGGCATCCAGCCGGCCGTACCGGACGCGGAAGTCGTCCAGCAGGCGCAGTGCCTGCCGGGCGAAGTACCCGAGCTCCGGATGGTGCCGTTTGGCCTCCAGCTCCGTGACCACGACGATCGGCAGCACGACTTCGTGCTCGTCGAATCGGGACATGGCGTTGGGGTCGGCCAGCAGGACGCTGGTGTCGAGAACATAGGTGCGCCTGTCGGGCATGCGGCGCTTTGTGCTGGTCACCACGGAAGGACGTACCCCCTCGGACGAGGTCGGGGAGTGCGACGGACGTCGCGGAACTTCCCAAGGGAACGGAACTTCCCAGGGGAAGGGGACGGACCGGGTTCGGAACCCCTTGCGAGGGCCGAACGCCGGCCCTCCGCGTCGGCCGCACGATGTGTACGGTCCTTCGTGTGCAAAGGGCCTCCCGGGCGAGCGGACTGGGTGCCACTCACTTGGACACGACATCCGCCCGGCTCCTGACCGGATGTCGACCTGTCAGGGGTATTCCCTCGAACACGCCCAGCCATGCCGATGCAGGTGACACGGTACGGAAGAGTCCTGGTGACCGCCGGGTGACGACGGGGGTACGCCCCCGTGCGGGGGCGGGGCGTCAGGCGCCGTAGCGCCGGTGCCGGGCCGCGTAGTCGCGCAGGGCCCGGAGGAAGTCGACCTTGCGGAAGGCCGGCCAGAACACCTCGCAGAAGTAGTACTCGGAGTGCGCGCTCTGCCAGAGCATGAACCCGGACAGCCGCTGCTCACCACTCGTACGGATCACCAGGTCCGGGTCCGGCTGCCCCCGTGTGTACAGGTGCTCGGAGATCAGGTCCGTGGAGACCACCTCCGCCAGCTCCTCGAAGCTGGTGCCCTTCGACGCGTGGTCCAGCAGCAGCGACCGCACGGCGTCGGCGATCTCCTGCCGCCCGCCGTAGCCGACCGCGACATTCACGATTATTCCTTCGATACCGGCCGTAGCCTCTTCCGCCTCCTTGAGGACGGTCTGCGTACGGGCGGGCAGCAGGTCGAGCGTCCCGACGTGATGCACACGCCACCGCCCGTCCGCCGCGAGGTTGCGCACGGTGTTCTCGATGATGCCGAGCAGCGGAATCAGTTCCGCCTCGGGCCGGTCGAAGTTGTCCGTGGAGAGCAGCCACAGGGTGACGACCTCCACATCGGTCTCGCTGCACCAGCCCAGCAGCTCGGAGATCTTGTCCGCACCGGCCTGGTGCCCCTGCACCGCCGAACCGCCGGACGCCTTCGCCCACCGCCGGTTGCCGTCGAGGATGACACCGATGTGCTTGGGCACCTGATCGTGATCCAGGCGCCCTTCCACCCGGCGTGCGTAGAGCCCGTACACCAGGTCGCGCAAGTTCACTGAGTTCACCCTCTCGGTTCCGTACGGGCCGCAGACCCGTCTTCCCCGTCGCCGGGGGTCCGGGGTCGTCCCCCGTGGGGGATAGCCGCATGGTTCGCACGGTCCGCGCAGACAGTCGTCGCGCCGCGCATCGGCATTCCCCGAAGCCGCCACATTACTGCGGCGAGGTCGCACGGGCCCAACCCGGTCTGTCACAACTCCGTGATAAGCAGAGAAACGTGACTGATTCCCTTTCCTACCGCGCCGCCGAGTCGCGCTACGACTCCATGGAGTACCGCCGCACCGGCCGCAGCGGGCTCAAGCTCCCCGCCGTCTCCCTGGGCCTGTGGCACAACTTCGGCGACGACCGCACGCTGGACTCCCAGCGGGCGATCCTGCGCCGCGCCTTCGATCTCGGTGTGACCCACTTCGATCTGGCCAATAACTACGGTCCGCCGCCCGGCTCCGCCGAGCTCAATTTCGGAAAGCTCTTCCAGCAGGACTTCGCCCCGTACCGGGACGAGCTGATCATCTCCACCAAGGCCGGCTACGAGATGCACCCCGGCCCGTACGGCGAGTGGGGCTCCCGCAAGTACCTGCTCTCCTCGCTCGACGCCTCGCTCGAGCGGATGGGGCTCGACTACGTCGACATCTTCTACTCCCACCGCTTCGACCCGGAGACTCCTCTCGAGGAGACCATGGGCGCGCTGGCCTCCGCCGTACGGCAGGGCAAGGCGCTGTACGCGGGTTTGTCCTCGTACAACGCGGAGCAGACCGCGGAGGCGGCCGGCCTGCTCAAGGAGATGGGTGTACCCGCCCTCATCCACCAGCCGTCCTACTCGATGATCAACCGCTGGCTGGAGGACGACGAGCTGCTCGACACGCTGGAGACGGCGGGCATGGGCTGCATCTCCTTCGTGCCGCTCGCGCAGGGCCTGCTCACCGACAAGTACCTCAAGGGCATCCCGGCGGGCTCACGCGCCACGCAGGGCAAGTCCCTCGACCCGGACCTGCTCTCCGACGAGGTCGTCCGGCGCCTCAACGGGCTGAACGGCATCGCGCAGAACCGCGGCCAGTCCCTGGCGCAGCTCGCGCTCACCTGGGTGCTGCGCGACAGCCGTATGACGTCGGCTCTGATCGGCGCCTCAAGTGTGAAGCAGCTCGAGGAGAACGTGGCCGCGCTGGCCGCACCGGCGCTGTCCGCCGAGGAGTTGAAGGAGATCGACACCTTCGCCGTGGACACCGCGGGCACCAACATCTGGGCCGGCCGCAGCTGACACCGGCTGTCCGGCACGGGGCCCTCACAGGGGCCGCACAGGGGCCTCACAACCCCGGGCACAAAAAATCGGGCCGGTCCGTGGGGGGGGTTACGGACCGGCCCGAGGGGGGGTTTCCACCATAACCCTTCGTAAGTGATGGTGGGTGCCACGCCACTGGATAACTACTCTCCGAATTCGCCGGACTGCGCTGCGGAGACGGATTCGGGCACTACGGAGGCCCCTGGGGAGGGTGGGAAAAGGAGGCGGACGGCGGTGTGCGCCGCCTTGACGCGGGGATGTCCCTCGCACATGTATATGGGACAGGTTCCGGCCTGATGGCGTTCTAGATTCACAGGCATGACGACACGAGCCCGCGTGACAGTGACCTGGCCCGAGGCGAACGCCCGCCGGATCGACCGCCAGGGACTGTCCGCCACCCCCGCGCCCTCGCTCTCCCCTTCCCTCCGCACGCCGGCCGACGTGGCGGGCGCGATGCTCGGGACACACGCGCAGGTGCTGTCGGCGGCGGAGCTGTCCATCGCGGTACGCCTGCCCGGGACCACCCGTACCGACGTACGCGAAGCCCTGTGGACGGACCGGACGCTGGTGAAGACCTTCGGCCCGCGCGGCACCGTTCATCTGCTGCCCGCGGAGGAGCTCCCGCTCTGGACCGGTGCGCTGTCCGCCCTGCCCGCCGGCCAGGCCCGGCTCGGCAAGGACGCCCGGATGACGCCCGGTCAGACCGGGGAGGTCCTCGCGGCCGTGGCCGACGCCCTCACCGGCGCCGAACTCACCATCGACGAGCTGTCGGACGCCGTCATCGCCCGCACGGGGCCGTGGGCGGCCGACCCGGTGATGCCCGCGTTCCAGGGGATGTGGCCGCGCTGGCGCCAGGTGCTGCATCTGGCCGGTCACCGGGGCGTCCTCTGCTACGCCCCCGACAGGGGCCGCAAGGCCACCTACACCAACCCCGGCCACACTCCGCTGCCCGGGCCCGAGGCGCTGGCCGCGCTCGTCGGGCGCTATCTGCGTGCGTACGGCCCCGCGACCCCGGCGCATTTCGCGAAGTGGCTCGCCACGGCCACCGGCTGGGCGAACGGCCTGTTCGCGGAACTGGCCGCGAGCGGGGCGATCGAGGAGGTGACGTATGACGGGGCACCGGCCTGGGTCGAGGCGGGCGACACCGTCTTCCCGGCCGCCCCCGCCCGGGGCATGCGCCTGCTCCCCTACTTCGACGCCTTCACCATCGCCTCCCAGCCGCGCGAGCGGCTGTTCCCCGGCCCCGCGTACGAACGCGCGCTCGGGCGCGGCCAGGCGGGGAACTATCCGGTCCTGCTGGTGGACGGCACGGTCGCCGGAGTCTGGCACCAGCGCCGCTCGGGCCGCCGGATCGCGGTGACGGTGGAACCGCTGGCGCCGCTCACCGCCGTACGGCTGAGGGAGCTGGAGGACCAGGCGGAACGGCTGGCCGGGGCGCTGGAGGGGAAGGCCGAGCTGACCGTGGGAAAGGTGACGGTGGGCGCGCACGCCTAGGACCGTCCGGCGGGGTCACGCCCGTACGAAGCGGATCGCCATCGTGTCCCCGGCCGCGACCACGAAGTCACCGTTCTCGCAGCGGATGACCACCTCGCGCACCTTCCCGTTCCCGTCGCTGCGCTCCTCCGTGCCGGTGACCGTCCAGGCTCCGCCGTACGGCGGGACCGGCAGGCCGGTCAGCGGGGAGAACTCCCACTGGCCCGCCGGTACGCACCAGTCGGGGAGCTCCGGCCAGCCGCCGGGTGTGATCCGCAGGGTCCAGTCCGAGGCGCAGGTCAGGAGTACCGAATCTCCTCCGGAGAGGACGAACTCGATGGCCTCGGGTTCGCCGGTGATCCCCTCGGGGCGGTAGAAGAGGCCGTGGACGGCGGTGATCCAGGCGCCCTTGAGCCAGTCGGAGTCCCCGCCGCGCGGCCGGCCCACCGGTTCCCGGACGTCGTCGCCGGGCTGTTCCCTTCCCACCGTCATGACCAGCTCCCTCACCGTGCGCTCGCCCCACCGGTTCGCCCTGCCTACCGTTAGGACGGTGGAACGGACGTAGTCGTTGCAGTTCGAGACAGTCTCAAGTGCCTTGTGGCATACGTCCGTTGACAACGTCGGCAACGGCCGTCGCTACCCCGGCTTACGGGCCTCGATCAGGAACCGGGTGGTGTGCGCGACGAACGGTCCCTCGTTCTCGATCCTCCGGTGCAACGCCTTCAGTTGCGGACGGTACGCCTCCACGGTGAAGCCCGGGACCATCCAGATCACCTTGCGCAGGAAGTAGACGACGGCTCCGATGTCGAAGAACTCGGTACGCAGCCGTTCGGGCCGCAGATCGACCACGTCGAGACCGGCAGCCACGGCATCGGCGCGCGCCTGCTCGGGGTCGCGTGCGCCGCGTACCTCGGGCGGCTGCGGGCCGAGGAAGAACTCGACGAGTTCGAAGACGCTCGCCGGGCCGACCTGTTGCGAGAAGTACGTGCCACCGGGCGCCAGCACCCGGGCGATCTCCGTCCACCACGTGGTCACCGGGTGCCGGCTGACGACCAGGTCGAAGGCCGCGTCGCCGAACGGCAGCGGCGGCAGGTCCTCGTCCGCGACGACGACGGCTCCGAGCGGGTGCAGCAGCGCGGTGGCACGGGCGATGTTCGGCGGCCAGGACTCGGTGGCCACGGTCAGCGGCGGCAGCTTCGGTACGGAGGCGAGGACCTCGCCGCCGCCGGTCTGGATGTCGAGGGCGCAGCGGGCGCGGGCCATCCGGTCCGCCATGGAGCGGGCGTACCCCCAGGAGGGGCGCTGTTCGGTGGCCCGGCCGTCGAGCCAGGAGAAGTCCCAGCCGTCGACGGAGACCGCATCGGCTTCGGCGACGAGCGCTTCGAAGCGTGCGTCGGACGACGCGGTGACCGGAGACGACGGGTCGGCCGGAGTGTCGGCAGGAGTATCGGCCGGCGTGGATGAATCGGACATGAGCCGATCGTTTCAGCCGGACGGTGGCCGGCGCGACCGCATTCCCGGCGACGCGGGGCGGCATCTCAGGCGGCCAGGGCGCCGAACAGCACTCCGAGAAGCGCCCCCGCGATCATGAACGGCCCGAACGGGATGCCGGTCTTGCGCCCGGCCCTGCGCATCAGCATCAGGCCCAGCCCGTACACCGCACCCAGCAGGAAGCCCGCGAACCCGCCGGCGAACAGCACCGCCCAGCCGTACCAGCCGAGCGCCACCCCGAGGGACAGGGCGAGCTTCACGTCGCCGAAGCCCATGCCGTTCGGGTTGATCAGGAAGAGCAGGAAGTAGAAGCCGCCCAGTGCGAGCCCGCCGAGCAGGGCCGCGGCCCAGGACCCGGCGTGTTCGGGAGCCAGGGACACCGCGCCGAGCAGCAGCGCGGCGGCGGCGGCCAGCGGCAGCGTGAGGCGGTCGGGCAGCCGGTGGACGCGGCGGTCGATGACGGCGAGGAGTACGGCCACGGGCGCGAGCAGCAGCCAGACGGCGAGCTCGGGCCGGGCTCCGGTGGCCGCCGCCAGGGCCGTACAGGCGAGTGCGGTGACCACGGGCGCGAGGACGGCCGGGGCGTACCGGGACGTGGCGGGCGCCGGTTCCGGCTCCGCCGCCTCGCCCTCGCCGCCCGGGGCCGTACGCCCGGGAAGGGACGGGACGGACACGGCGCAGCTCGCGCACCGGGCCGGGCCGAGCCAGCCGCGGGCCGGGCCGGTGAGTGCGTGCCCTGCGGGGCAGGCGTCCCGCCAGTCCTCGTCCGGCTGGACGGAGAACCGGTACGCGGCACGCGGGAGCAGGAGCCCCGTTGCGACGCCCCAGAGAGCGGCGACTGCGATGAGTGTGGCGTCCACACCGGCGACCCTAATCCGGTTTCGGGGTACGGGTCTTGGGCCCTGGGACCCATTGCGCGGCGTTCCGGACCCAGCGGCGGGGATCAAGGACTACGGTCGGTGCCCATGGGGAAATGGCGCAACGGCAGCGGAACGCTCACGGTGGGAACGGACGGCCCGGACGCGGCGCCCCGGGAGGTGCCGCTGCGGATCGCGGCCTCCTACCGGGCGCGGACGCGCGGCCTGCTCGGTCAGGAGGGCGTGGACGGGGCGCTGCTGATCACCCCGTGCGCGAGCGTGCACACGTTCCGCATGCGGTTCACGATCGATGTCGCGTACCTGGACCGACACTTCAACGTTCTCGCGGTCCGCACGATGAAACCGGGCCGCCTCGGTCTGCCCCGGCTGCGCGCCCGCCACGTCGTGGAGTCCGAGGCCGGGGCGATGGCCGAGTGGGGAGTGCGGCCGGGGACGCGCGTACGGATAGCTAGCGCTTGACCGGAGTGAACGGGCCGGTCTCGGGAGCTACGAAGAGTTCGATGCCGGTCTGCGTACCGGCCGCCGACCCCTCCAGGGCGAGCCGGCTTCCCTTGACCCGCAGGTCGAGGAAGAACCGTGTGGTCGCGCCGGACTGCTTGAGGTCGTGGATGCGCTCGTCGAGGTAGCCGAGGTCGTTCAGGATCTTCCGGACCTGGGCGGGGGTGGGATCTGCCACATTCCAGAGCGCCTGGGCGACGCGCTCGATGTGGAGGTGGCCCGCGCACCAGTCGTGAGCGTTCAGCTCCAGTCCCGGCTGCGGCGAGGGGTCCGGCCCCGGGCGGGTGCCGTCGGGCGCGGTCTCGCCGACCGGCAGCGTATGCGTCGGGCGGGTCGGCGGCCCGTCGTCGACGATCGCCTCCTTCCCGGCACACGGCTGCGCAACGGTGTTCAGCATCTCCACGAAAGCCACCTGCGGACCGGAGCTGGGCGACACGGCGGCGGGCCGCGCTCCGACGGCGTCGGCGCGATTGGCCTGCGAGCCGCCGGCACCTGCCTTCTCCGTGCCGCAGGAGGCAAGCGTCAGAACGGCGAGGGCTGTTACCGCGAGTGCGAGCCGCGGGCGGCGCCGGCTGTGCGGGCGGACGATCGCGCTGTTCGAGGCAGGAGTTCGTGTCATGTGCACAGCCTCCGATCAGCCCGCCCGCCGGACATGAGTACGCGCACTCAGAAAAGATCGGAAAAGAGCGGTCCCCGACCTCAGGGCGGACCCGCCCCCAGCAGCGTCCACGCCCCGTACGCGGCGGAGGCGACGGCGAGCGCGCCCACGACACCGGCGATGCGGGCAGTCGACCGCAGCCGGAGCAGTGCCACGGCGGGCGGCAGGAGCAGCGGGAACGCGGGCATCATCAGCCGCGGCCTGGAGCCGAAGTAGCCGGAGCCGATCAGCGAGATGACGACGATCGCGATGCCGTAGACCAGTACGGGAAGCGGCTGCCTCTGCCGTACACACAGGTACACCAGCCATCCCAGCAGCCCCAGCGCCGCGCACAGCCCGAGCGCGGCGGGCAGCGGCAGGCCCACGATGAACGCGGCCAGGGCCCGTCCGCCGTCGATGCTGTTGCCCCACTGCGCCTGGATCTCGAAGTAGGCGAGCGGGCTGTCCTGGCGTACGGCGACGAACACCACGTACGCCAGCCAGCCCAGCGGCGCGAGGACGACACCGAGCAGCATGCGGGCGTTCCGGCGCAGCAGCCCTTCCCGGTCCCCCGCCCGGTACTCCTTCACGAGGGTGACCGCGGCGGTGATCGCCAGGGCGGCGACGAGCGCCGCGGCCGAGGGGCGCGTCAGCCCCGCCAGTACGCAGAGCGCGCCCGCCACGATCCAGCGCCCGGTGAGCACCGCGTACAGGGCCCAGGCCGCCAGGGCGGTGAACAGGGTCTCGGTGTACGCCATCGACTGCACGAACGCCGTCGGGTAGACCCCCCACAGCGCCGCCAGCACCACCCCTACCCGTCGGCCGTACAACCGCGCGCCGACGGCGAAGATCCCCCAGGCCGCGAGGAGCCCGGCCAGCCAGGCGACGAGCAGCCCAGCGCCGCCGACGGTGAGCGGGGTCACGTCGGCGATGCCGCGTTCCAGGGCGGGCAGCAGGGGGAAGAAGGCCAGGTCGGAGTGGACACTGCCGTCGGGGAGCGTGACGGAGTAGCGGTATCCGTTCTCGGCGATCCGCTGGTACCAGACGGAGTCCCAGCGCCCGCTCAGCAGATGCAGGGCGTCCTTCCCGGCGAAGGAGGCCCAGCCCCAGAAACCGAGGAGCCCGATGACCCGGACGGCCGCGTAGACCCCCAGTGCGGGGGCGGCTGCCGTGAGCGCCACGGCGGCGCGGCCCCGGAGGTCGCGGCGGCGCGGCGGCGACGCCGGGGCGGGCGTCAGCGTGGGCGTCTGGTTGTCGGGCATGCGGCCGATTATGACCACATGGATACGCCTTGTTCCCCATCGCGGCCTCTGGTGGGGACGTCCGGCCCGGCGCCATGGGGGAGCGCCGGGGCGGGCTCTGTTCCCCTACGGCGCCGACGCTAACGGTCACGGACCCGACCGTCTTGGGCCCCAGGACCCAAGCGGTGACCGGCCGTACCGACCCTCCTCCTACGCGAACGCGGCAACGTGACGCCGGGCCCAGTCCGCGAACGGGCGGGGCGGGCGGCCGAGGATCCGCTCGACGGCGGGGCTGATGCGCAGCTCGGCCTCGTTGGGTTCGCCGAGGATGGTCAGGGTGGTCTCGACGACGGGCTCGGGCATGAACGCGAGCATGTGCCCCCGGGCCTCCTCGCGGGTCAGCTCGATGAACCGGACGGGTTCACCCAGCGCCTCGCCGAGCGCGTCGGCCTGCTGCCTCGGTGTGGTGAGGGCGGGCCCCGACAGCTCGTACACCTGCCCGGCGTGACCGTCCTCGCGCAGGGTCGCGGCGGCGACATCGGCGATGTCGGCCGGGTCGAGGACCGGCAGCCCGATGTCGGCGAACGGTGCGGCGACGGTCCGCCGCGTACGGACCGACTCGGCCCAGGCGTACGCGTTGGAGGCGAAACCGCCGGCGCGCAGGACCGTCCAGTCCATGCCCGACTGCCGGACGGCCCGGTCCAGCGCCAGACCCGTACCGCCGTGCGACTGCGAATCCGCTCGGCTCGCGACCCCGATGGAGGAGAGGAGCACGACCCTCCGGACTCCCCCGGCCTTCGCCGCGTCGAGGATGTCCTGCGGATTCAGCAGGTGCGCACCGGCTCCGGTGTCGTGGAAGAACAGCGCATCGGCGCCGTCGAACACCGGCCGCAGACTCTCCGGGTCGCCCAGGTCCGCCCGGATGGACCGGACACCTTCCGGGACATCGGCAGCCGTGATCCCCCGGGACACCGCCGCGACCTGTTCACCGGCCGCCGCGAGCGCCCGCACCAGCGGACGGCCGACGTTACCGGTTGCCCCCGTCACTACGATCATGAGTAACTCCCGTATCAGTACAACGTGTTGAGACTGTCCAAACCGACAGAGACATCACCCGGGCCGGTCCGGCCCGCTGCGACTCGCTGAAGCTAACACCGGCGGGATAGTAGGTACCTAGAGGAAAGTGGCTATGCCCGGCGGCCCTGAACACGGCCCCGAACACGGCCGGGAGCGACCGCCGACGACCGGCGGCGGCCTGCGACGCCGTGCACGATGGGTGAACCGCACAGACCAGGAGGCGCCACCATGAGTGATCCGAAAGTCGTCGTCGTCGAGCGCCGCATCGCCGCGCCCGCCGGAAAGGTCTGGGAGGCACTCACGGACCTCAAGGGCATGCCGGCGGTGCTGAGTGGCGTGGAGGCGGTCGAGGTCCTCACCGAGGGCCCGTTCACCGTGGGTACCCGCTGGGTCGAGACGCGCCGGATGTTCGGCAAGCAGGCAACCGAGGAGATGCGCATCACGGCGTGCGAGCCGTCCACCCGCTACGTGGCCGAGGCCGATTCGCACGGCGCGCATTACGTATCGGAGTTCGCCCTGTCCGACGGCGGGCCGGGAGTCACCACCGTACGCATGACGTTCTCCGCCACCCCTCCCGGCGGCTTCGCCGGCCTCGTCTCCAAGCTGCTCGGCGGCCTGGGCGCGAAGGCGGTGGCCAAGGCGGTGGCCAAGGACCTCGAAGACGTCGCGTCAGCCGTGGAGCGATCGACGGGCTGAACACGCGCACGGCCAATTGCTACACACCTTGCTACCATCGCTTCATGGACACTCCAGCGGACTACGCCCCCGACGAGGGGCCCGCCCAGAAGGTCAGCGTCTCCATGCCGGCCGGCCGGATCGCCGCCGTGAAAGCGCGCGTCGGCGCGCGGGGCTTCTCGGCGTACATCAGCGCGGCCGTCGAGCGGCAGATACAGCGTGATCTGCTGGAAGAGCTGTTGCAGGCCAGCGAGAAAGAAACCGGCCCGGTTCCTCAAGCGATGCTGGATCGCGCGACCGATGCAATCCTCGCGGCCGAAGGCCTCGCCGTGTCGGAGAGCAGCGTCGAAGGCGACGAGGAGAACCGGACATGGCACGACCGCGCGGCAGGCTGAGCCACGGCGTACTGCTCCTCGACAGCGAAGGCCTCTCCAAGGCCGTGCAGGCCGACCCACAAGTCACCGCCTTCATCAGGGCGGCTCAGTCCAAGGATCTACTGGTCGCGGTGAGCGATCTGACCCTCATCGAGGCGTGGCACACCGGAGTCCGCATGGACCGATTCCGCTGGTACGTGTCACGGCTCGAAGTCCTGCCGGTCACCGAGCCGATCACCTGGAGCGCGATCGACCTCTTGCGCAACGCGAATCTGCACGGACACAAGTACGCCATCGACGCGGTCGTAGCCGCCACAGCCTTGAGCTGCCAGGGGCCTCGGATCATTCTCACCTCGGACGCCGACGACATGATCAAGCTCTGCGGCAACAGAGCACATGTGGAGTCCGTCTGACGGACTTGGTCGATCAAGGGGGGCCCGCACCGGCGCGCCCCCCTTGATCGATTCGACCCCCACACTTGTCCGATCCGCGGGCATATGCCACCCCTCGTACCGCACCAGCCGCAGGCGGCGCCAGGAGAGGCCGCCAGCTCGCCCTATGATCTGCCCATGGGCGCTCGCTTCCACGGTCCGGCCGCGCGGGAACCCTCGCATCGGCCGACAGGAAGCACGGGGCAGTTCTGTGAACATACGTAGACGCCGGGTAAGCACTCCCATAGGAGCCGGTCTCGCGGTGGCTCTGCTGAGCAGCTGCGGTGGCCTCCAGGGCGGAGGAGACTCCGGCAGTTCCGGCGACTCGATCGTCGTGGGCATGTCGGATGACGACGCCATGGCCTCGGATCCGGCCTCGGGCTACGACCCGGGGTCCTGGCTGCTCTTCAACAACGTCTTCCAGTCCCTCCTCAGCTTCCCCCGAGGCGGCTCGACACCGGAGCCGGAAGCGGCGAAGTCCTGCGCGTTCGAGAACGACAACAGGACCTACCGGTGCACGCTCCGGGACGGCCTGAAGTTCAGCAGCGGCGACAGCCTCACCTCGAAGGACGTCAAGTTCTCCTTCGACCGGGCGATCAGGATCAACGACCCCGCCGGTCCCGCGCCGCTGCTCTCCACGATCGCGGAGATCACCACTCCGGACGAGCGCACTGTCGTCTTCCAGCTCAAGGTTCCCGACGCCACCTTCCCCAGCAAGATCGCCTCGGGCGCCGGCTCCATCGTGGACCACCGCTCGTACCCGGCGAACAGCCTGCGCAGGGACGGCAAGGCCGTCGGGTCGGGGCCGTACCAGCTGAAGTCCCTCGACAAGTCGAAGGCCGTCTTCTCGGTCAACTCCGGCTACCGGGGCACAGCCCAGGTGAAGAACTCGGGCGTCACCCTCAACTTCTTCCGGGACGACCAGGAGAAGCTGGCGTCCGCGCTGCAGAAGGGCGAGATCGATGTCGCCTACCGCGGTCTGGCCGCGAAGGACATCGCCCAGCTGGAGGAATCGTCCGCCGCGGCCGACAAGGGCATCGCCGTCGTCGAAGGCAGCAGCGCCGAGGTGCAGCACCTGGTCTTCAACATGAAGGACCCGGTCGTCGGAAAGCTCCCCGTACGCAAGGCGATCGCGTACCTGGTGGATCGTGACGCCCTCGTCAGCGAGGTCTACCACTCCACGGCCACCCCGCTGTACTCGATCGTCCCGGCCGGCATCACGGCCCACAACACCGCGTTCTTCGACCTGTACGGCGGGACCCCGCAGCCGGACAAGGCCGAGCAGACGCTGCGTACCGCGGGCATCACCGACAAGGTGAAGCTCACGCTGTGGTCCACGCCGAGCCGCTACGGCCCCTCCACCGACAACGCGTTCCGCGCGATCGCCAAGCAGCTCAACAAGAGCGGGCTGTTCGACGCGCAGGTCAAGTCGATGCCCTTCGAGGAGTACGAGCAGCGGATCGCTGCCGGCGAGCTCGGCGTGTACGTGAAGGGCTGGGTCCCGGACTACCCCGACCCGGACAACTTCACCCAGCCGTTCTTCGGCGAGGACAACGTCCTGCAGAACGGCTACGTGAACGACGACATCACCGGCCGGATCATCCCCGCCACCGCCGCCCTGGCCGAACGGGCCGCCACCGAGAGCGCCTTCGACGAACTCCAGCAGGACGTGGCCGAGGACCTGCCGATCCTGCCTCTGTGGCAGGGCAAGCAGTACGCGGTGGCGTACGACAACATCTCCGGCCTCCAGTGGACCCTGGACGCCTCGACCGTCTTCCGCTTCTGGGAGCTCAGCAAGTTCTAGACGGTCCTCCGTCCCGAGAATGCCGCCTTGCGGAGTCTGCGTTGCGTTTGCCGCAACGCAGACTCCGCAGGGCGGTCGCAGCCGCCACCTACGGCCGCTTGCCCAGGCAGGCCCCGGCCCCCGTCACCGCGGCGAAGAGCACGAACGGCTCGTCCCCGGACGCCTGAGCGACACCGACCGCGATCTTGCGCGCGTCCACTTCCCAGACCTGCAGGTCATCGAACCCGTCTCCGCAGAGCACCTCCAGGAGCGGCGGCAGGGCCCGGCCCTCCTGGTCCTGCTCGACGTACGCATCCATGGCCGACACGGTGGCGTACGCACCCCAGCGCTTCTCCAGCGCGAGCACCACACCCCAGTGCTCGGTCTCGAACTCGTCGTGCAGCGCCTCCCGGATCGAGCCGTCGTCCCCGGGGTCGTAGAAGTCCCGGCTGACGCGCAGGGCGACCACGGCGAAGTCCTCGCCGGAGGTCGAGTACCCGGGGTCCGCGCATCCCGTCCAGGGAGGGGTGTACGGCGCCGTCCGCAGGGCCTCGACCGCCACGACGTACCGGTCCACCGCGGCCTTGAACTCCAGAGGATCTCTCACCATGTCGCCCGGTCGAACGGGACTGCCAGCGGCTCCAGCGCCCCGGCCGCCCGCAGGTCCTTGTTGACCTCGATGATCGTCTCGTCCGACGGGGACTCGGTGCCACCCCGCGTGAGGTCGATGATCAGCCCACCCGCGTCGGTACGGTTGTACGTCCCCGGCAGCCCCTCGGGCGCGAGTTCCGCACGCCGGGTGGAGAGGTAGACGGCCCTGCCGCAGCGGGGGTCGGAATTCTTCAGGGAGAAGTGACTCGACACAGCCCGGAACTGGGACCTGCTGTACACCTGGCCGGCATCGACGTCCCACGCGTCCGCGATGACGTCCAGAATCTCAGGGGCACGCCGGATCACTTCCGCAGTTTCGTCCAAGGTACGTGACACAAGCGAAATCGCGACCGAGTTGGTGACGTACGGGGACAAGCCACCCGCGTGAATCGCTGAACTCACATGCGGCATAACGGAATTGCGTGCCCACAGAGACGTCGTGTAACCGACCACCTCAAGATCCGGCCCGGTGTTCTTCCGCTCGATGTACTCGGTCAGCGCGGGAACGGAAGGAATCAGCAGGGGATCGGACGGCAGGTCCTTACCCGCCTCGTGCCAATCATGGAAGATCGCGGCATCAATACGCTTCAGTCCCGCGAGCGTGGCAAACCATCTTTCGGCGATCTCCTGCGGTCCCTCTTCCCGCGTACCCCAAAGACCGTTGACACCGACATCCAGCACGAGATTCTCCTCAGGCTTCGACGCCACACTCTCAGCGCCCTAGCTGCTCAGCGATCAGTATTCTGCGTTCAGGGCCCGGGGGTCAGCCGATGACATCCGCCGGAGTGTCGATCACCGTGACCTCGATACCCCTTTCCTCGAACATGATCCTCGCCGCCTCGGCGACTTCCGGATCGGACAGGTGCCATTCGACGGGCTTGCCACGAGCGGCGTCGACCTGGCGGGTTGCCTGCGTGGCCCATCGGTCGGCGATATCAGAGGTGAGCCGACCGGTGTCCGCATTGTAGTAATCCGGCCCGCGATAGCCGTACTTGGCTTCCAGGTAGGTGCCGCGACTCGAATCCCAGCCGTCGAAGTCCACCGGTTTGCCGGTCAGTTTGTCGAGCTCGACCCGGTACTCCTTGCCGCGGCCCACCATCGAGACCTGCTCCTGGTATCTGGCACCCATTTCGCTCTGATAGCTCCAGTTACCGGGCTTGACCGACGTCCACTTCCCGTCGCTGCCGTCCTTGGTGCCGGCCCGCGGGTTCTTGAGGTCCTTGTACCAGGCGGGCTTCGGCTGGTTCTGGGCCCGCTCCAGGCCCGCCTTCCGCTTGGCCGCGGCGGCAGCCTTCTTCGCCTCGTCGGCCTGCCTCTGCGCCTCCTCGGCCGCGGCCTTCTTCTCGGGGTCGACCTCGTCGCAGTCCTTGGCCAGCAGCCGGACCGGTACGGCCGTGGGCGCCGCCGCCAGCGTGCCGGTACCGGAGCCGGCCACCCCCAGGCCCGCGCTGCCGCCACCGCCGTCACCGCCGTACGGGACTCGGAGGTGGCCGCCGAGGCCGACGGTGCAGCCGGTGAGCCCCGCCTCTTCCGCCGCGTCGTCCGCGTGCTGCTGGGCCTCCTCGGCGGCCTTCTGCGCACCGTCGACGTCTCCGGCCTTGGCGGCCTTCCTCGCCTTCGCGGCGGCGTCCGTGGCCGCCTGCGTGAACTCGCCCAGCTTGCCGAGTTTCCCGAGCTTGCCCAGCTTTCCGAACTTGCCGATGAGCTTGGCTTCGCCGTAACCGGGAATGAAGAGCGACCCGATGTTCCAGAGGCCGGTGCCGATCGCCTGGCCCTCGTTGCCGTTCTTCCACATGTCGCGGACTTCGTCGCCGATGAACACGTCGTCCAGGACCGTCAGCCCCGTACTGCCGGACGCCTTGGTCCAGTCCCAGACCGCCCCCAGGTAGTCGCCGTCGGACCACTTGCCGGCCGCGTCCTTGGAGTCCTCGACCCACTGGTCGCCGAGCCCCTCGCCGTACTCCTTGATGCCCTCCCACGCCTTGATGGGGTGCAGGATCGTGTCGACGGTGCCGGTGACATCGCCCCAGAGGCCGTCGGCGAACACGCCCTTGAAGAAGCCGCCCGTCTGATCCGCGGCGCAGGACACGAACGCTCCGAAGCCGGACGTGCAGCTCTCGCCGTCGTCGTCCCCGCCACCGTCGCCGTCCCCGTCCTCGCCCGGATCTGCCTCCGCACCCCCGGAGTCGTCCACGTCGTCGCCACCGTCGTCGACCTGGATAACGGTGTCGCCACCGGAGGAACCATCGGAGGAGCCACCAGAGGACCCACCCGAGGATCCATCGGAACCGGATGCCTCTCCGGTCCCACCCGAAGCGGTCGGCTCACCCCCCGTTCCGCCGGCCGTCGCCGAGCCCCCCGCGCCGCTCCCGCCGGTCACGGTCGCCCCGCCGGCATCCGCACCACCGCCGGAGTCCGCCCCGCCGGTCTCTCCCCCGTCACCGGCCACCACGTCCCCGCTGTCGGGAGCGGGGCACGCGCTGCCGGTCACTTCGCAGATAGCGCTGCGGAACCCACCGGCGATCTGGCCGCCGATCCCGAGCGCCACCAGACCCACCACGATCGCCACGACGACCAGCACCAGACCCACGTACTCGGCCGCGGCCTGCCCGCCGTCCCGGCGCCACTTGATCATCCGCGAGATACTGAACGGCCGTCGCGGCACGCGCAGTTCGGGCCGAAGCCCGAACCACGCACGCGAACCGGCCCGGAGCAGCAACACCACCACGGCCACGGGTATCACCAACTGCGTGAGCCCGCGCCCGCTCCCGGAGCCCCCGAGCGTCGCCAGCGCACCGAGGGCGAACCACAGGTGTACGGCGAGGAGCCCGCGCCAGACCCAGAGGCCGCCCGTCCGGACGTACATCGACAGTACGAACCCGATGACACCCGGCAACGCCGCGTACAACAGCAGCCCGAGCAGCTCACCGTCGACGGCGTCGACCGACGACGCGAGCGTCAGAACGCCGATGCCGCCGAGGGCCGTGACCACGAACAGTGCCCGGACGAGGAACAGAACCGCGTACAGAGGCCACGGCAGCGGCTGCCTGCCAGGAGCGGGGGCAGGGACAGGCACGGTGCCTCCGCCCGCGCCCGCGCCCGCACTGCCCGGAACTATGAATCCCCCTGTGCCAGCCACGGCAGGTCCCCCACCCGGTCGACGTGCAGCGGCAGGTCAGCCACTCCACTCATCCGAACACGCGGATGCCGTCCGGGGCATGGGCCCCAGGGCCCCATCCGAGACCCAATCACCCCCGTTACGCCTCGATGTCAGTCCTGTCCGCTTCAATGCCTGCCATGCACGTCTGCCTAGCCGCCGACAGTGGGCGAGATCAGCTTCTCCGCGCTCCAGATGGCACTCAGCGGCCGGTACGGGCAGCCGCGCAAACTCGCCAAGGACGGATGCGCCGATCCGACCCTGACCGACCGGACCGGGCTCCCGCTCCTGACGCCGTTCGGCGAGCGGATCGTGGAGATGCGCGGATGGGCGCACGGCGACCGGTGGATCGGCTGCGGCACGGCCCGATTCGACGACGGCGTACGGATCGTGGCGCCGGTCGCGGAGCGGGAGGACCGGCGGCGGGCCTGGCGGAGGAGACGTCCTGGGTCGCCGGGGTCGTCGCCGTCACGGGATGGGGCACCGCGCGTGCGCGTACGTTCGACTGGGCGGCGGTCGAGGCACGGATCGGGACCGCGCTGCCCACCGACTACAAGCAGCTCACCGGGATACTCAGGCGCGGCGCGTTCGACGGTTTCCTCGAACTCCACCTGCCCGACGCCGGTTTCGAGAGCGGGGACATCGTCCTGCACACCGAGTGGCTGAGCGAATGGGCCAGGACCAACGGCAGCCGCCTGTAGGAGCCGTACGAGCTGTACCCGGCCCCCGGCGGGCTGCTGGAGTGGGCGGGCTGCGAGCCGGGCCACCAGTTCTACTGGCTCACCGAAGGCGCGGACCCCGACAGATGGCCCATCCTCGGGCGGGACAACACGTTCGGCTCGTGGGAGCGCACTGGTTCGCCGACTACGAGAGCGAGGGCTAAAGCCGGGGCTAGGGCTGGGACTGAGGCTGGGGCGCGCCCGGCCCATGGGCCGGGGCGCTGCGGGTTCGCCTCACCACTCCTTTGCCACCTTGTACGACCACTCGAAGTCGGCGAAGACCGTGCCGTCGTCATCGGTGAGGCGCGACCTGACGGAGTAGTTCCCCGCGCGGGCCACCGCTCCCGACGGCGACTCCTCGGTTTCGAGCTGTTTCATGTACGAGTCGGCCGACGGTCCGTAGGAACCGAACATCGCCTCCAGCTTGTCCACCTTGACCCCGGCCCGCTTCACCACGTGCACGTACCGCAGGCCCGACACAATGGCCTCGTCCACGCGGAAGGTGGCTACGACGTTCCACTCCACGCCTTCCTTGATGGTGACCGGCTGGCTCTTGACGAAGGTGGCGGGGTCCAGAGTGATCGTCTTGCCCTCGGGCAGCGACTCGGAGTTCACGCTCAGGGAGAGCAGCGTGACCTTGCCCCCGCCGGCGGGTTCGGTCGGGAGAACGTCGCCTTCGTTGTGAGGAGTGCTCATCGGGTGCCTCTCGTTGGTGCGCCGAAAATACTCCGACACCCTACCCAGCCTGATCACGCTCAGCCGACCACTCATCACGGAAGGTGATGCTCGTCAGGCGCCGCATCACCCGCGCGGTCTTCCAGTCGTGCGCAGTTGGCCGCGCCCATCCACCGACTACGGCTTCTTCGGCGCCGGACAGTCCTTCCGAGCCTTCGCAGAGTCATGCTCGCTCAGGTACAAGCACAAGGCGACACGCTCATCCCGCTCACGGCGAACGTCAGCCTCCTGAGCCTTGTCCAGCTGCAACGAGACGACCAACCCGGCAGCGGAGAGGACAGCAGGGAGAACGTACGTCGCACGGTTCCATGCCCGCGCGGCCGGTGAGCGGAAGCTCATCCCACCGCTCGGCTTGGACGGCACCTTCACGTTGAGCAACCCCGCCGCGTGGCACGCCACTTCCCCCTCGGGGCCGTCGACAAGGGCCACAATCTTGATCCGCTGATCCTTGGCGATCAAGCTCCTATGCAGGTGAACCTTGCTTCCGGCGTAGGAGACAGCAGGCGTGATCGTAGAGCTGGGAACCGTCGAGACGTCGACCAGATCGACGATGGAGGTTCCGAGATCGAAGATCAAGGCATCGGTGTCGTGACTGAACCACGCCGGTTCTATGTCACGCCGCCCGTTGTTCTTGACCTGAAGATCCACGAGGCGTGGGTCACTCACGGGCGTCGCCGCGTGCAGCACCGACAGCGTGCTCACGCCGTCGGGGATGATGGCCTCGTTGACGTCATTGCGCCAAATCAACCGCTTCTTGGGGTTGACGGCGTAGAGGGTCGCCCAGATCGCTCCGCCACCCAACAGGACTGCGGCAAGCACAGTGAGAAACGTGTTCCAAAAGTCGTTGGACCACAGGTAGCCCGCCGCCAATATCAACCCAGCCCCCACAACATCGACCAGTCGTGGGCGGATGCTACAAGCACGGGCTCACACGGCGCACCCCTCGCAGGTGACGCACTTGACGGGTGATCAGGGGAGGGCCGTTCGGTGCGCTCGAATGCCCCCTGCCCCTGACCGGCCTTGCGCCCGGCGGCAGCGCACCTGCCGGTCGGGGGTTCTGCCATCCGATCCGAGGATCGGATCTGCCCGTACACCTCAACGGGGCATGACCACCCAGGTCTTGGTTCCCCGATGGGGCGGCAGCGCCCTGCACGCGCCCCACTCCCCGCCCCAGTCGTCCACGACCGCCGTCAGCAACCACAGCGCCCGGCGGCGGCGCCGCGCACAGAGGACGGCGACATCGGGGTCGGCGTGCTCGGGGTGCTGATCCCAGACGAGCAGCCGCAACGCGTCGCCGCGGTGGCGGAGGGAGAGGTAGAGGTCCTTTTGCGGAGTGAGTGTTGCGTTGACGGCTACGAGTTCGGACACGACGTGGGCCGCCGGCCAGGTGTAGGCGGCAAGGCCGTGCGCCCGAAGGGCGGTCGTGACGACGCCGCGTGCGATGGCCGCGCTGCGGGGGTCTCCGGGGAGAGTGACGCTGACGGTCAGGTTGCTGCCCGAACGGCGCTCGGGGTACGGGGCGGGGTGCGGGTCCGTGTCGGGATCGGGTACGGGCTCCTCGGGGGTTACGGGACAGAGTGCGGCGCGCGGAGATGGAGGCATGGTCGACTCCCCTTGAACGGATGGTCTGCTGGCGGGGTTCTCTTTCGCGTCGAGGCGCACGAGGTGCTCGCGGCTTACCGGATGAGTAGTGGCCTGTCTCCCTGACGCGGGCCTGCCCCTCCCAGGGCAGGAGGGTGCGGGCAGGACCGCGTGATGCACTTCAGACTCATCGCTGCGTGAGCGGTGCGTTACTGAATGTAGCTCAGCGAGGGTAAATTAGCCCTATCTTCAGGGGAAGTGAGCCCTTTCGTGGTCGAGTCGCACGCTCAGGCGGCAGACTGCCCTTGACCGCATGCGGAAAGGAACGGCATGGCAGCGAGGACGTCTCCTACCGACCGTCAACGGCGACTTGGCGCCGAGGTGCGGAGAATGCGCATGTCGGCAGGAATGTCGGCCGAGTCGGCGGCCAAGCTTCTCGGCGTCGACCGCGGCAAGATCTCGAACATCGAGGGCGGTACGCGGGCGATCAGCCCCGACCGCCTCCGCACCCTGGCACGCGCCTGTGAATGCGCCGACGACAGGTTCGTTGACGCCTTGGTCGACATGACCCAGCCCGGCACCCGTGGCTGGTGGGAGCACTACCGCACCACGCTGCCCGACAAGTTGGGCGATATCGCAGAACTGGAGTCGCATGCGGTCCGGATGAGAGCTGCCTACTCCGTCCACATTCCCGGACTACTACAGACCTCGGACCACGCACTGGCCGTGTTCCGGGTGGTGATTCCAGCGCTGCCCGACCACGAGATCGCCCTACGGCTGGCCCACCGCCTGGAACGACAGTCGATCCTGGATGGCCCTGCCCCCACCCCGTACACGGGCATCGTTCACGAAGCTGCGCTCCGCATGCAGTTCGGCGGGCCGATCGTCGCACGGGCCCAACTGCTGCACCTGCTCGCGAAGTCGGAGCAGCCACACATCCGTCTGCTGGTCATCCCCTTCGCGGCAGGCGCGTTCCCGGGAGCCGGGCAGACCATCCTGTACGCCGAGGGCGCCGTCCCCGAGCTGGACACCGTGCAGATCGACAACTCGCACGGTCCCGACTTTCTCCACTCGGAGCCTCAACTCACCAAGTACCGGGCCCACCTGGACTGGATGGAGGACATCGCGCTGCAACCCGAGGCCGCGCGGGACTTCATCCGCAACATCGCACGTCAACTCTGAGGAGACGATCCATGCGAGCAATCAACTGGGAAGACTCGTTCTGCGGTGAGGGAAACTCCTGCTACCGCCTCGGTACCGACGAACAGGGCAACAGCTACATCGCCAAGCAGGGCGAGGAGGACACTTACCTCACCGACAGCCGCGAGGCCCTCCAGCAGATGATCCGCGACATCAAGGCCGGCAAGGCCGACCACCTGCTGTAACGGCAAAGCGCCCGGTACCGCGAGGCGATCGCGGTACCGGGCGCTGCACGTGGATCAGCTCTGGGAGCCCTCCGCGCGGGGGAAGGAGACCTCCACCCGGCGGTTCTTCTTGCGGTTCTCCTCCGTGGAGTTGCTGGCGATCGGGAACTGCTCGCCGTAGCCACGGATCTCGAACGTGATGCTGGTACCGGTCAGCGCCTTCTGCAGAACACCGTGCACGGCTTCCGCACGCTGCTTGGAGAGGACGTCGCCGTGGGCGGACGAACCAAGGTTGTCGGTGAAGCCGAACACCCGGACCTTCTTGGCGTCCTGCTTCTTGATCTCCTCGGCGATCGCGTTGATACGGCCGTTGGCCGCGGAGCTCAACTTGGCGCTGTCCTTACCGAAGAGGACTTCGGCCTGGAGCGCGAACTTGATGTCCGCGTTCGTGTCCTCACGGCGTTCCTCGCCGCCCATGTCTTCCACGACGGACTTGATGTCGAGGACCTTGGGGGCGGCGAGGGTTGCGCCGTCGGGGAGCTTGAGGTCGGTGTCATTGGCGTCGATCTGGACCGGCGCCTCGGCGGAAGCCGACGGGTAAGGGCTGTCATCGGCGACGGCTTGGGTAATGCCCATGACTCCGAACGCAAGCGCTCCCGCGAGGGCTGTGACAGCGAAACGCACCGCGGCCCGCTCGGTGGTGTTGGTGGCGGCGGTCATCAAGAAAGCTCGATCGGTGCGTTGGCGAATCCGGGGAACTGAAGGTCGACCTTCGTTGTCGTGGCCGGAGGAGCCGGGAACTGGGCAAAGAAGCTGAGGGTCTTGCCTGCTTCGAGCCGTGAGTAGTAATCAGTCGTGGTCAGAGGACGGTTGTCCGTGTCGCGGAGTACGTAGTACCGCTTCTTCCCCTGGGAGTCCACCAACGTCATACCGGCAAGTGACCTCCCCTTCAGAGCGACTGCCACTTCCGGACCATTCCAAGCGATGGGAACAGTGAAGGCGCTGCCTGATGAATTCTTGAACTGTCCGCTGACCGTGAGGAAGCCGCCACTGTCACGCGTGGCGGTGTTGATGGCCATCTCGACACCAGCGTCGTTCTTGGTGGTCACCAGAACGCTGCTCGTGTCCGGAACGGTCTCCCCGCCTCCGCTGCCCTTGTCCTCGGACTTCGAAGGCGCCGCAGATGCCGTGGACGCACCTTCCTTCGGCTGCTTGCCTTCTTCACTACCGCAAGCAGTCGCCGACAGGGCGAGCGTCGCCACCATCAAGGCGGCAACGCCCGCGCGGCGCATGGTCCTCACGTGCGGATTACTCATCGGTCCAGTTCCTTTGCGTCGATCGTGGTCAGTCTTCGGCCAGTCGTACGGTGAAGAGATCAGTCATGTCCGGCAGGAGCGCCAGGTCCTTGGGATCGATCACCCAGGGCGGCATGGAGTCGCAGGCGAGCATGCCGGGGGACGGCGACGTCAGGTCCGGGTTCGGGATGAACTTGCAGCGAGGCTCGACGACGGCCACTGACGTGGCCGTCGCACGCTTCCCCTCCGTCCCCGGAACCAGGTTCGCGCTCATCCCCTTGTTCGACCTGACATCAACCGTGAAGCCCCAGCGGCCGTCGAAGAGCCTGCGGCACCCCTCGCGAGTGGCGTCGTTCTGCGCGGCCAACCCGTACGCCCTCGCGCACCCGTTGTGGGTACCGGGATACGGCGAGTTGAACACGAGGCTGAGGTAGACCCGGTCAAGGATGTGGGCCCGCAGGTCCACACCTTCCAGGCGGCGAGACTCCTGGGCTGCCGCCAGCGCTGCGGCATCTGCCGCGCTCTGGGCACCATTGCGTCTGACATCTGCTTCACCGAACGCAAAGAAGATCAACGCGAGAAAGAGCAGGCCCACCACCGCTGTGATGTACAGCGGTGCGGCCTGCCCTGACTCACGGCGCAGTGAGAGCATCACCCGCCGAGAACCTCGCCGATCTTCTCGGTGAACTTGCCGGCGATCTCGGCGCCCATGTTCGTCTGAAGCAGCGCCACGACGATCGCCACCACCAGGATGGTGATGCCCACGTACTCGATGGCGCCCTGGCCCTTGTCGCTCCGGCGCTTCATGGCCTCGACGGCCGTGTTCTTCCAGCCGTTGATGTAGGTCTGCGTGGCGGTGGCGGCCTTCAGGGTGATGTTCGACATGGTGTTCCCCTCCGAGTTCGGCCGACCGGGGATCGGCCGACACTGCTTCGTATGTCTTCGTGTCGTCCGCGCTTCCGGCTTCCTCCTGGCCGGTCTCGCTTTCGACATGAGAAACGTACGTCGGGGACGCACCCAGTCGCATGGGCCTGCGGGCCCAACTCCGGGCCCAAGCATCCAGTTGGGCCTTCAGGCCCATCGTTGTGTCAGCCATGCCTCGTCGACCCCCCGGACGACATGCGGTGCCAGACGGCGATGGCCTCGCCCCGGCTGCCGGCATTCAACTTGGCGAAGATGCGGTTGATGTGGTTCTTGACGGTCTTCTGGCTGATGAAGCAGGTGGCAGCGATCTGCTGATTGGTCATGCCCGACGCGATCAGGTCCATCACTTCCACCTCCCGTTCACTCAGCTCGGCGATCATTCCCTGGGCCGCAGGCGCGGGAACCCCTGTGGACGAATGTGCCACAGATGGTTGCGTAAGCGAAGCCTTTTGCGGAAATCGCGGAGCACCCAACTCGCCCTGAACTGCCCCCACCTGCGGATTCTGTGCCGGGTTGGGCATCGGACGATTGTGCGTGTCGTGTGCGGTTGCAGATACTGGCCCGGGTGGCGCGGCGGGTCGGTAGCCGGGTCCGCTGAACGCCGTGCCCAGTCCTTCCGGCAGCGGCTGACCGCCCTGGCCCGGGGCGCCCCCTCCCCGTAGCGACTCTCGGAGAGCGCTGGAGGCGGAGTACGTGAAGTGGGCCCGGCCCTCTTTCGTGTCCCGGACAGCGGCCACCAGCTGATCCGCGGTGAACTCGCCGTGCACCAGGTATCCGCCCGCGCCCAGCCGCAACGCCTCGTGGACGATCTCGCTCTCGCGGCTGTACGTCATCATCAGGACCGGCGCCAGGCGCACGAGGTGCGGCAGGGCGGAGATGCCGTCGACGCCGGGCATGCGGACGTCCAGCAGGACGACATCGGGGCGGTGCTGAACAGCCATTTCGTATGCCTGACGGCCGTCGTTCGCCTCCGCCACCACGTCGATGTCGTCGCGGCCCTGAAGCAGGACCGTGAGTCCGGCGCGTACGACGGGGTTGTCATCGGCGACGACGACTCTCAGGGGCCGCGGTGGGGGCATGGCCATGGGACCCGGGAACCCCGGGAACTCGGTGGATGCCGTCGGTGTGGGGGGACCGGAGGTGGGGGTGGAGCTGAGCGAGCTCGGGTGCGAGGACGTGTGCTGCGAGACATGCGGGTGCTGTGTCCACTGCTCTCCGGAGCTGCGGGAGATCTCGTCCGGCATCGTGCGGCCTCCTCTCTCAGGTGGGGACTGTGGTGGAGCTGGGTGGGTCAGTTGTTGTCAGGACGTGTGCGTTGGACGGGTATCTGCGGGAGCGATGGCGGATACCCGGGTGGTGGGGCGGGAATCGAGGTCGGTGGCGCCAGGTCCATTGCTGCCAGCGACAGGTCGAGACGGACCTCCGTGCCCCGGGCCGCATGGCCCCGGCCGATACGGATGCGGGCGCCGATGGACGCGGCGCGCTCGACCATGCCGACCAGGCCGAAGTGCCCGGCCTTGCGGAGGTCGGCCAGTGAGGTTCCCGGGGGCAGGCCGTCCCCGTCGTCGTACACGCTGATCCGTACGGTGTCGCGGACCAGGCCCGCGGAGACGTCCAGATAGCTGGGGTTGGCGTGGCGCTGCGCGTTCTCCATGGCCTCGGTCGCGATCGTGAGCGCGTGCCGGGCCACGGCGTGCGGGATGGGCGGTACGGGGGCGTCACCGAGCCGGCGGAAGACGGCCTTGACTCCGTGACGTCGTTCGAAGTCCGTTGTCCGAGCCCGGAGTTCGTCGATGACGTCCACGCCGCCGTCCAGGCCGGATTCCCGGCGCAGGTCGGAGAGGAGTTCGCGGGACTCGGCGGCAGCGCGGCGGGCTGCGCGGGCGACCAGTTCCGCCTGGTGCTTGACGGTCAGCGGGTCCATCCGGTCCACCGTGCTCGCCAGACCATCGGCGGCGAGGGCGAGGCCGTGCAGGGTCTTCGCCACGGAGTCGTGCATCTCGCGGGCCAGGCGTGCCCGCTCCTCCTCCACAGCACCGTTCACTGCGAGGCGGGCCCGGGTGTCCGTCAGCGCCTGGGATGCGGCGCCGAAACGGAGGAGCAGACCCCGCAACGTACTGCCGACCGCTCCGGCCATGATGCAGAGCCCGACCACGAGTAGCGCCGAGGCATCTGCCTCGACTTTCTGGCTGACTCCGTAGGCGGTGGCCAGGAGCAGAGACTGGAGTACGGCGAAGATCGCGCCGCCCCGCCAGCCATAGACCAGACCCGCCAGGAGGGGGGTACAGACCGTCACGTACGTGAGGGTGGAACCCGGAGTGGCCGCGAAGAGCAGGAGCGCGCCGAACACCATGTCCGCGGCGAGCAGGGACGGGTGGCGCAGGAGGATCGGGCCGAAGCGCTCCCAGTCCCGCATCAGCGCGTACGACACCATGACGGTGACGAGGACGGCCGCGCCCACCAGCCAGCTGCCGAGCTTGTCGTCGACCTTGTCGAGCGCGAAAGGTGCGGCGAGTGCGGTCATCGCGAGGCGGAAGCCGAACAGCTGACGGCACAGGGCCTGGAGGGCGTTCACCTGGATGGGCAGCGCCGGTACGTGGCCGGGCGTGCTCTCGGCCGTCGTCGCGTCGGGTCCGCCGGTGAGTGCCGGTCCGGTCTGTCGTGGGCCCATGGGGCCTTTCACCTCCTCGTCAGCTGGTCGGGTGGGGTCGCGTCCTGCGGTGTCACGTCCCGAAGACGTCTCCGATGCTGACGTCGGCGGCGTAGTAGAAGCCCACGGCGATCAGAATCATCGTTCCGGGGAGCATGAAGCTGGTGATGATCAGCGTTGCCTTGGGAACGGCCTTCGACGCCTTGCGGCGGGCGTTCTGGGCGTCGGTGCGGCGCATGTCGTTGGCGATCTGGATGAGCGTGTCGACGATCGGGGCGCCGAGCTCCTCGCCCTGCTGAAGGGCCGAGACGAACATCGAGACCTGCTCGGACTCGTTGCGCTTGCGGAGCTGGTCGAAGGCCTCGCGACGGCTGACGCCCATGTCCATCTGGCGCAGGGTGATGCGCAGTTCGTCGGCCCAGGGGCCCGCGTACTTCTCCGCCACACGTTCCAGCGCCTGCCGGAAGCCGAGTCCGGCCGACACGACGACTGCGAGGACGTCGAGGAAGTCGGGGAGGGTGCGGTCGATGTCGTCCTTGCGACGGCTGATGGCGGACCGGATGATCACGTCGGTCCAGAAGAAGCCGTAGACGAGCAGGAGGATGGCGAGGACCATCTGTCCGTTCATGAGCATTGCCAGCGAGGCCAGCGTCCCCAGCCCCGTGTAGACCGCCCGCCGCGCCGCGTAGCGGTCGATCGTCATGCCGCCCGGGTTACCCGCCATGTCCAGCTTCTTGCGGACCTTGTCGACCCGCTTGGGGCCCATCATCCGCAACACCCGGGGTGCGTATCGCATGCCCATGCGGTCGACGGCGGAACCGGTGGCCGTCGTGCGGCTGGCACCGACCTCCAGGGCGATGGCCAGGTCGCCGGGGAGCTTGGCGTCGGCGCGGTACATGCGGATGCCCTGGAAGGCTCCGTATACGGCGAGTCCGAAGACGGCCGCGATCAGAAGGTCCATGGTGTGTCCTCTCTCTCCAAAATCCTGAAGGGCCGTCTGATTCAGATACGTACTTTGGTGAGTCGGTTGATCAGGAAGAAGCCCAGGCCGTAGAGGCCCGCGGCGATCACGACGGCGATCCGGCCCGGTGTGGCGGCCGTCATGTCGTCGAGCGCTCCGGCGCGCATGCCGTTGATGATCAGCAGGAACCCCATGCCGAGGATCGGGACGGCGACAGCCGTCACCTTCACCTGGGCCAGCAGTGTCGTCACTTCTCGCCGGGTCTCCTTGCGCTCCTCCAGCGTCTCCGTGAGGTTGCGCAGCGAGGAGACGATCGTGCCGCCCGCCCGGTTGGAGAGGATCAGGGTCGAGACCAGCACGGTCAGCTCGCGGGACGGCAGCCGTTCGACCAGTTCGTTGAGCGCGTCGTCGAGCGAGTGGCCGACGGACAGCCGGTCGGCGACGCGGCGCAGCTCCTCGTGGGCCGGGTCGTCCAGCTCCTCCACGGCCATGGCGATCGCCGTACGCAGGGCGAGGCCCGCCTGCGTGGCGTTGGCGAGGACGCGGGTGAGCTCGGGGAGCTGGTTGATGAACGCCTCGGTGCGCTTGGCCCGCTGGTAGTTGAGGAAGGCGTTCCCGCCCCAGAGCCCGATGAGGGCTGCGAGCAGGCCGAAGAACGGGGCGAAGATCGAGCCGATGACGAAGTAGAGACCGAGCAGTGCGGCCACGACGTAGACGGCGTACTCGCCGGGTGTGAGGTCCAGGCCCGTCGCCGAGATCTTTCGCTCGATCTTCTTGCCGAAGCCTGTCCCGCGCAGCCGCCGGTCGATCCCGCGGAATCGCCGGTTGCGCCCGCCGATGGTGATCTGTCCCGTCTGGGACATGCGGTCGAACAGGATCTGCCGCTGTGCCTTGCCCGATGAGTAGATGTGCACGCCGAGGACGGCGAACAGGCCGGCGAGCAGCGTGACGCCGATCGTCAGGAGCGGGAGATTATCCATGGCGGGCGGGGACCTTCTCGGTGGCGGCGGGCAGGGGACGGGATGAGCGGAGCCGGGGTCAGGCTGCGGATCGGCGCATGATCAGCTGGTCCTCCGACTGGGCGACGCCGAAGGCGGCGGGGATCGCCTCGCTCGTCATGTAGAGGCGTTCGGCGACCCGGCGGGGCAGCGGGTAGTACTCGAAGTTGCCGTAGACGCGTCCGTCGGCGGCGACCGGGTGGGACTTGAAGCGGCAGACGGAGACGATGCGGTAGTCCTCGCGGCCGTGGGAGTCGACGACGGCGATCTCGGTGATCCGGCGGGAACCGTCGGCGTGACGGGTGAGCTGCACGATCACGTCGACGGCGCTGTTGATCTGGTCGTGGATCGCCACGAAGGGGATCTCCACCTCGGACATGGAGCTCAGCGTCTGCAGACGCATCAGGGCGTCCTCGGCGTTGTTCGCGTGGACGGTGGCGAGCGAGCCGTCGTGACCGGTGGACATGGCCTGGAGCATGTCGAGGGTCTCTCCGCCACGGACCTCACCGACGATGATGCGGTCGGGGCGCATACGCAGGGAGTTGCGGACGAGGTCGCGGATGGTGATCTGGCCCTTGCCCTCGACGTTCGACGGGCGGCTCTCCAGCGTGATCACGTGGGACTGCTGGAGCTGGAGCTCGGCGGAGTCCTCGATGGTGACGATGCGCTCGCCGTTCGGGATCAGCCCGGACAGCGCGTTGAGCAGCGTCGTCTTGCCGGTGCCGGTGGCCCCGGAGACGATCACGTTGAACTTGGCGCGGACCAGTCCCGCGAGCAGCATCAGCATGTGTTCGTCGAGCGAGCCGAGGCCGATCATCTCCTGGAGCGTGAAGGCCCGGGGGAAGCGGCGGATGGTGAGGATCGGGCCCTTGAGGGAGAGCGGCGGGATGATCACGTTGACACGCTCGCCGGACGGCAGGCGGGCATCGACCATCGGATTCGCCTCGTCCACGCGGCGGTTGACCGTGGAGACGATGCGCTCGATGGTCTGCATCAGCTGTTCGTTGGACGAGAAGCGCATGGGGAGGAGTTCGAGACGGCCGCCTCGCTCCACGTACACCTGCTCCGGTCCGTTGACCATGATTTCGCTGATGGACGCGTCTTCGAGGAGCGGTTCGAGGATGCCGAGTCCGAGGGCCTCGTCGACGACCCGGCGGATGAGCTGCGAGCGCTCCATGGAGGAGAGGACGGGCCCCTCGCGGCTGATGATGTGGCCCAGGACGCGCTCCAGGCGCGCCCTGCGCTCGGCCGCCGCGAGGGCGGACATCTCGGCGAGGTCGATCTCCTCCAGGAGCTTGGCGCGGTAGACCCCGACGAGGCGGCTCTCTTCGCTGAGCCCGTTCGTCGGCTCGGGGCTCGTGATGCGCGCCCGCAGGCTCATGTCCTCAACTCCCTTTGGTGGTGCGGTGGTACGGGGTTCAGCCGCGCGGCATGGTGGCGCGCTTGGAGACGTTCCCGAAGTCGAACATCGGGATGACGGAAGGGATGTCGATGTCCACGGTCACGGTCACCTCGTCGAAGCCGTGCGCCGCCCGGACGTCGGCGTCGTCGGCCAGCCAGCCGCTCATGGATGCGTACGCCGCCTGCTCGGCCTGCATGTTGGCGCGGTCGTACGAGCCCACGCGGGCGCCCGACCGTGCGGCCGTGCCCGCCTGCTGGGCCGCGTACACAGCGATGCCGAGCTGGACGACGGCCATGGCGACGACGAGAAGGAGGGTGAGGACGCCTACGAACTCGATGGCGGCCTGACCCTTCTGGGAGGCCCGACGGATGCGGGAACGGAGGCGCAGTGCGTGGGTCACCATGGCAAGCTCTTCTCCAGGTTGGCCGATGCCTCGCCGGTCAGCGTCAACGGCGTGTTGAAGGCTCCGGGGAACAGCAGCGGCACCTGGACGTCCACCCGGGCCGTCATCAGGTCGCCCTCGGCCTGGCAGATGAACTGCGCGTCCCAGGCGCCCGGCAGGTCTTCCCGCCCCGCTTGTTCGCAGGCGGCCTGCGCGCTGACCCGCGACGTCGTGGCGGCCGTGACCGCCTTGTCCGCCGCGTTGCCCGCGAGCATGAACGTGTAGGCGACCATGGCGGCCTGCCAGAGCAGGGCCAGGGTGATCAGGATCAGCGGGAGTGTGCCCGTGAACTCGATGGCCGCCTGGCCGCGGTCACTCCGGAACGGGGTAGCCGTCTCTCCAGCATTCGCCGGACGAGATTGATCTGGTCGCGCTTGACTTCGTTTCACCTGTCCCCCTCGGTCGTATCGCTTCGATCGTCGTCGCTTCGGTCGTCACTTCGTACGTCCCCGCCTGCCGCCGATCGAGCCGCGGTCTCCCTTGAACTTGCCCTGTTTCTCCGCGCCTTCCGTGTGCTTGACCAGCCCCAGGTCGCCGGCCAGGCCCCACAGGGCCTGCTTCACCGTCGACTTGGCCTCCAGGTCCTGCATGCGGCCCGCGTCGACCACCGCCTGGAGTTCCTTGAAGTTGGCGGGGATCACGATCCTGGCGACCTTCGTCGCGGTGATCCGTTCGATCAGCGGCGGCTGGATCTCCGTGTTGCGCGTGTGGCGGTTGACGACCGTGATCGTCTCCTCCGCCTTGCGGATCTGGAGGCGGTCCCAGAGCCGGACCATGCGCTTGGCGGCCCGCACCGTGACCACGTCCGGGGTGGTCACCAGGAGCGTGCGGTCGGCCATCTCGATCGCGGCGGCGTTGGCCGTGTTCATATGCGTACCGCAGTCGATGATCACGATCTCGAAGCGGTGGCGCAGGGCGCTGATGATCTGGCGTACGACCCGGTCGCTGACCTCCTCGGCCCGCTCCCCCTCGCCCGGCGCAAGTAGCAGCCCCAGGCCGGTGTCGTGGTTGTACAGGGCGTCCTGGAGGACGCGTGGCGAGATGTCCTGGATGGTCGACAGGTCGACGATCGACCTGCGGAACTGCACGTCGAGGTACGAGGCGACGTCCCCGGACTGGAGGTCCAGGTCGGCGAGCGCGACCGTGTGGCCCGAAGCCTTCGCGGCCAGCGCCAGCTGGACGGCGGTGACGGTGGTGCCGACTCCACCCTTCGCGCCGCTGACCGTGACGACGGTGCCGCCGGGGCCGGTGAAGACGTCGGCGCCCGCGCCCAGGTGGCGTCGTACCCCGACGGACCAGCCCGCCGCTGCCTGCACGCGCTGGGCCAGTTCCTCGTACGAGAGGGGCAGGCCGACCAGGCCGCGGGCGCCGGAGTCCATGGCCGCCGAGTAGAGCCCGGGGCTCGCGTCGGCGGTGACCAGTACGACCCCGACCGCCGGAAAGCGCAGGGCCACCTCCCGGATCAGCTCCAGGGCCGGAACCGGACCGATCCGCTCGTGCACGAGCACGACCTCGGGCAGCTCGTCCAGCGACTCGCCCGCGAGGCGGGCCAGGGTGTCGAGCAGTGAGGTCGAGTCACCCAGTGGCCCGGCCGGCTCCGCGTCGGGGAGCTGGCTGAGCAGTGTGGTGATGGATCGGGCGGCGTCGGCATCGCCGACAGCCGGGAGGATTCTTGTGCTCATCCGGCCCTCACTTGTTCTTGTCTTCGTCGAGGTTGTAGCTGCCCTCACCGGGACGGAGCGTGGTCGGACTGTTGTCGGGCAGCAGGGCGAGCCGGACGTGCTCGGCGAAGGACTCGGCGTAGGCGACGCGCTGGGCGTCGGTGGTGTTGAGGGCGAAGGTGATCGGCACGGCCTCGGTCGGGCCGGTGCCGCGTTCGTCGCGCTTCGGTTCGAGCGGGGTCAGCTCGCCCACGTCGAGCACCTTGGCGTTGGCCACGATGACGCGTGAGGTGGACTTCTCGCCCTCGTTCTCACCGGCGAAGGTCGCGAAGATGTTGACGAGGTTGCCGGGGTTGATCTTGCCCGCGACTCCGGTCGCGGCGTCGATCATGATCGCGATCTCCTGCTCACCGCTCTGGAGCGCGGGACGCTTGACGATCATGTCGACCTGGAGCAGGGAGCCCGCTTGCAGTTCGGTGACGGCGATCTTGCCGCTGACCGCCGCGAGGTCGGTGACCGCGTTGTCGGACAGCCACCGCTTGGGCATCTCTATTTTCTCGAACTGCCCCGGTTCCAGGGACGTGTAGGGCGCGATGTCTGACTTGACCCGGTACGCGGTCACCTCCGGTCCGACCTTCGAATTCACATCGCTGATCACCGAGAGCACACCGGCGAACGCGCCGAAGGCACAGAGGACCGAGAGGAGCAGAAGGATGACGCCGCGGCGTTGCCGTGAATTCATGAGCGGAGCAACCTCGTTGGGAGACGTGGGCCGATGGTCGGACGGAGTGGGTCGGACGGAGCGGGTCGGGCAAAGGAGTCGGGCAGAGAGGAGCTGAGCAGTGCCGCGCAGGGCCGGGCGGGCGGATTCACGACCCTTGGTGCATGGCAGTTCCTTGGGTGAGGACACCGGAACCGTTGGTTTGGTTCTGCTGGGACTTCAGCGGAGCCGAACACAACCCGCAGCGGTCGCCGATGAGTTCATTGCCGCACCAGGCGCACACCTCCCTGCGGACCGAGGAAACCAGCTGGTAGACGACCGAGATATCGGGCAGGAAGGCAGCGAATTCGATCATCTTCGAGGTGCCCCACCAGCCCGGGGAATCCGCGGGCAGCGCGACCTCGTGCACGGCCTGGACCTGCCAGGCGGGCGCGATCGTGCCCGTCACCCACTCCGACTGGAGTTGTCCTCTCGCGACCAGCAGATGGGTCCCGAACTCGGGGCCGGTCAGCTCTCCCGAACCGATCTTGATCAATTGGGGATTCGGGTTGGCGAGTACGCCGAACTGCGAGCCCGGCACCCATGACTTGGCGTGCGCCTTGAGGCTGACGGGCACCCGGTCGAGCTTGGTGACCGTACTGAGCAGCGCTCCGGCGTGGATGTAGTGGGAGAGCAGCCGGGCCGCCGACGCGACGACGCCCGCGCTGAAGTCGCAGATGGACAACTGCCGCAGCTGGCGCACCAGCACGGCGACGCCCAGCGGCGGGAGGTCCACCTTGAGGAGCGCGATCCGGTCGCTCTCCAGCATCGAGCGGATCATGTGCAGCCGTCGCTCGTGGGCCTTGGCGATGTTGGACGGGTAGACGGCGATGACGTAGCCGTGCTGCTCGAGGAGCACGTTCATATCGTTGAGCGCGAGTTCCAGGGGCTGCGCGTCCGGGGCATGCAACAGCGCCGCGGTGGGCGTCTGCTGGTCCGTGGGCGGAAGCACCAGGTCAGCACTGGTCACTGCTATTGCGGTCGGCACGCATTTCCCCGTTCGGCTCCGGCCGCCGCGTACCGCCGGCCGCAATCGCTCTCCTGCTCCGTGCTCCTGCCTCAGCACTTTAACGACGTAGGCGGAGGCAGAGAACACCTTTCAGTGCCCAGTAACGCAGGACACTGCCCGTACGCACAGGGTGTTCACACCCCAAATCGGGCTAACTGGTTGGTAGTTAAATTCCGTACCAGATAGGCGTTCAATCACGTCGCACCAGGAGAATGCCTGATCCTTTTCGGGTTTACGGGCCCAGAGCACCAACATGGGCCCGGATTGGGGTCCCAGGACCCACGCCCACGAACCGTTCACTTCCGTAATCTCCGGATCCGGCCGGCCGCCGCAGCCGGAGGCGAAGGAGGCTCCTCGAATGGATCAGATCGGGCGAATACCGTCGGTCGGCAGACGCCGGACCGGCACGAGCTGGTACGGGCTGCCGCTCGACGACCGGGGCGCCACCGCCACGGAGTACGTCGGCATGGTGGTGGTCGTGACCTCGATCGTCGGCGCGCTGACGGCCACCGGTCTCGGCGGGCGTATCGCCGAACGGTTCAAGTGCGCCGTCTCCTTCGGTGAGTGCGGCGACGGCGGCGGTAACGAGGCGGCGCCCAGGACGGACGCCGACTTCGAGCCGCCGCTCTGTCAGCTCTCCTCGATCTCCGACAAGGCCGGGGCCAAGGCCAAGGTCCTGTTCATCGAGTGGGGCGAGGAGTACGGCTTCCAGCAGCAGACGTTCCAGTCGAAGACCGACATGAACGGTGACGGCAAGGTCGACGAGAACGACCAGCAGGTCACCATGACGTTCACGGACGCCGCTTCGATCGCTGCCAAGAAGGACTTCAAGCCGGGGCTGAAGGTCGGTTCGTTCGGCTCGGACAAGGTGGAGCTGGGCGCCGGCATCAAGGTCACCAACGGTGACACCTGGGTGTTCAAGAGCGAGGAGGAGGCCAAGTCCTTCCGCGACGACATCGAGATGCTCAAGACGTACGAGCTCAGCAACCGGCACGCCAACGCGCAGGGGGCCGGGCTCGGCAACAGCATTCTGTACATGTTCGGCAAGGGGCCCATCGCCGAGGAGGAGAAGCTCCGCAAGAGCATCGACGAGAAGCTCGGCAACCGCCACATCAGCTACGGCAAGGTCGGCCTGGAGGCCAGCGCGTCCGCCGGTATCAAGATCGGCGCCGGGGACGACAAGAAGCTGAGCGCGGCTCTCGGCGGCAACTTCAAGTTCTCGCCCGAAGTCACCTGGACGGACAACGACTTCAAGGGCACCAAGGCGTACACGTACTCCGCGGCGATCGAGTACGGCACCAAGGCGAGTTACGAGGCAGGGCCGATCAGCGGGGACGCCTCCGCTTCGACCACCCAGACCGGGTCCATCACCGTCACGCACGACAAGAAGACCGGTGAGCTGCTGCGGATCGACATGACCCGCACGGTGGAGAAGGGCACGACCAAGGACGGCGTCAAGGTCGGCGGCGACAACGGGAAATCCGACGGCGACAAGCGCGGCGGCAGCGGCGGCGTCAAGGGAGGCGGAGAGGACTCGGGGATCGAGGTCGTCACCAACTCCGTCGTACTGAAGCCCGGCGCCGAGGGGGACGCCGACCGGAAGATCGCACAGGAATGGCTCAACGGGTACGGGCAGTACGGCCAGCCGTTCAGCTACATGTTCGACGACCACGCGCCGACGAAGCGGCCCGCGGCCGACGACACGTTCGGGCAGCTGCTCTTCGACAAGGGGCTGTCCAGCCGGACGACGTACACCGGCCAGACCAATGCGGCGGAGTACGGGTTCGAGCTGAATCTGGGGCTGAGCCTCGGCTTCTCGGTGTCCACCGAGAAGAAGGAGGAAACGCTGAACGACGCGGAGTTCCTCGGGGCGCCCAACGGAGGCAGTCGAAGCTATGTCCCGTACAGCTACTGTGCGAACTGATCACGGCGACAGGAGCCAGCCATGAACACACTTACGAACCGGCTGATCGCCGGGACCGCCGTCCTCGCCCTGGGCCTGCTGACCGCGGGGTGCGGGAACGAGTCCGCCACCGGCAAGGTGCCCGAGGGCTGGGGCAAGCTCACCACCCCTGCCGTCTCGGTCGCCCGCCCTCCCGCGTTCAAGGAACAGAGCGGCGCCGAGCGCGGCAAGCACAACGCGGCAGCCGCACGGCTCACCGAGGGCGGCAGGACGGTCGGCACCCTCACCGTGCAGCTGGACTTCACCAATGCAGACACGGTGGAGGAGGCGGCGATCGGGGCCGAAGCCGGGATCGCGCTCGGCGCCACGCTGAAGAAGCAGTCGGACGTCGAGGTCAAGGGCCCCGAGGAGGTACGGGACGCCAAGCGCGTCGATTTCGAGTTCACCTCCGGCGGGGACGCCGGGACCCCGGCGAAGGGCACCGAGGTCAAGGGCGTGATCATCACCGGCCTCGACTCGCAGAAGAAGAGTTACGCGGTCCGGATCGACGCGGCCGAAGGCAGTCTTTCCGCGTCCGACCTGGACCGGATCATCGAAAGCATCACGGTGAAGTAGCCCGTGATACGCCGACACGGAGGCGGACGAGCATGACGCGGTACAGCTACCCCGGGGCCCCCACCCGCCGGGACGACGGGCCGGGGGCGATGATCTTCGCCCTGGCCCGCGCGTGGGCCGCCGGCATCATCGTCCTGATCGTCACGGAGTACGTGCAGGCCACCGTCGTCCACGAGCATGTGGCGACCCCTGAGCGCATGGAGACGTTCGGCGGGCGCATGCTGCTCATCCACATACCCAATGTGATCTGCCTGGCCCTCGCGGCGTGGGCGGCTGCCCGGCTGCACCGCGAGCCGTTCCGCCACTCGGTGCCGCAGCATCTGGCCGCGGCGATCTGTGTGCCGATCGTCGCGCAGCTGCTGAACATGGCGGTGCAGTGGGAGGAGATGGCCGCCGAGGGGCTGTTCATGTCGAACGTGGTGGCCGCGGTGGCGTGCGTGGCGGGGTACGCGGCGGACAGGTTGCAGGACGACGCCTGACCCGAGGGCCTGGGATCCGAGGCTGGGCGTTTGGGGTGGAAGCGGACGAGTCACCGTCAGAGGTCTTGACAACTCAATTGGTCTGGACCAGCTTATGGGCCAATGGTGGCCACCGCACACTCCGCCAGCACCCCCCAACTCCCCACGGAGGCACCAGTGGAACGCTCCGCAGGCAGCAGACGCCGCAGGCGTCGCACCCGGCCCGTCCTCGGCACCCTCACAGCTGTCCTCGCGGCCGGGGCCCTGACCGTGACCGGCCTCGTCAGCACCGCGGAAGCGGCCGACGTCAACGTCGCCAAAAACGCCGGTTTCGAATCCGGGCTCGCCAACTGGACCTGCTCCGGCGGCAGCGGCACCACCGTCTCCTCCCCCGTGCACGGCGGCACCTCCGCCCTCAAGGCCACCCCGGCCGGCCAGGACAACGCCAGGTGTACGCAGACCGTGGCCGTGCAGCCCAACTCGACGTACGCGCTCAGCTCCTGGGTGCAGGGCGGGTACGCCTACCTCGGCGCCACCGGGACCGGCACCACGGACGTCTCCACCTGGACGCCCGACAGCGGCACCTGGAAGCAGCTGACGACCAGCTTCCGCACCGGCCCCAGCACCACGTCGGTCACCGTCTACACGCACGGCTGGTACGGCCAGGCCGCCTACTTCGCCGACGACGTCTCCGTGACCGGCCCCGACGGCGGAGGCGGCACCGACCCCGAGCCGCAGATCCCCGCCACGCCCGCCGGGCTCACCGCCGGCACCACGACGACCTCCTCCGTACCCCTGACCTGGAACGCCGTCTCCGGAGCGACCGGCTACACCGTCTACCGGGACGGCGTGAAGGCCACCACATCCACCGGCACATCGGCGACGGTCACCGGGCTTGCCGCCGACACGGCGTACCAGTTCGCCGTGAGCGCCACCAACGCCGCCGGTGAGTCCGCCAAGTCCGGCGCGATCAGCGCCCGTACGGCGAAGACGGGCGGCCCTGGGCCGGTGACGACGGTTCCCAAGCACGCGGTGACCGGGTACTGGCAGAACTTCAACAACGGCGCTGCCGTCCAGAAGCTCAGCGACGTGCCCGCGAACTACGACATCATCGCGGTCTCCTTCGCCGACGCCACGGCGACACCGGGCGCCGTCACCTTCAACCTCGACACGGCCGGTCTCAACGGCTACTCCGTCGACCAGTTCAAGGCCGACATCAAGGCCAAGCAGGCGGCCGGCAAGAACGTCATCATCTCCGTCGGCGGCGAGAAGGGCACCGTCGCGGTCAACAGCGACGCCTCCGCCACGGCCTTCTCGAACTCCCTCTACACGCTCATCCAGGAGTACGGCTTCAACGGGGTCGATATCGACCTGGAGAACGGCCTCAACTCCACGTACATGACGAAGGCCCTGCGCGCCCTGTCCGCGAAGGCCGGCACCGGTCTCGTCATCACCATGGCGCCGCAGACCATCGACATGCAGTCGACGTCCGGTGAGTACTTCAGGACGGCGCTCAACATCAAGGACATCCTGACGGTCGTCAACATGCAGTACTACAACAGCGGTTCGATGCTCGGCTGCGACGGCAAGGTCTACTCGCAGGGCTCGGTGGACTTCCTCACGGCGCTCGCCTGCATCCAGCTGGAGGGCGGCCTCGACCCCTCGCAGGTCGGCATCGGAGTCCCGGCGTCCACCCGGGGCGCGGGCAGCGGCTACGTCTCGCCGTCCATCGTGAACGCCGCCCTGGACTGCCTGGCCAAGGGCACCAACTGCGGTTCGTTCAAGCCGTCGAGGACCTACCCGACGCTGCGCGGCGCGATGACCTGGTCCACGAACTGGGACGCCACGGCGGGCAACGCCTGGTCGAACGCGGTCGGACCGCACGTACACGGCCTGCCGTAACCCCGAAGGGCCACCACCGACCAGCAGCGCCGCCGCTCCCCCGGCGGCGCTGCTGCGTCCGTTCAGCCGGTCACGAGAGCAGGCCGCTCACCACGGCAGGTCGCGCACCTGCTGCACGCACAGCACGAGGAACAGCAGCCCGGACACCGCCAGCATCCCGTTGCTGAGCCAGCCGTTGCGCCATTCCGTGGGCGTGCGCGAGGAGTTGAGAAGCCAGATCAGGGTCAGGGCGAGGAACGGCATGAAGAAGGCGCCCAGCACCCCGTAGACGATGACCAGGCCGAACGGCTCGTCCAGCCACAGCAGCGTCATCGGCGGGAAGGTCAGCCACAGGACGTACGCGCGGAAGGGCACCGACTTCTCCTGCCGGGCGACCTGCGAACCGCCTCCGGCCTCGACCGGCGCACCGGCACCGCCCGCGGCCCGCTCCGCGCGGATGCGCTCGACGAAGTCGGCGAACATCAGGCTCACGCCGTGCCACACGCCGATGAGCGACGAGAACGACGTGGCGAAGAATCCGACCAGGAACAGCTTCGCGGTGACCGCGCCGAAGCGCTCCTCCAGGATCACCCCGAGGTCGATCAGACCGCGGTCGCCCTTGGTCAGCGCCAGCTGGGAGGAGTGCAGCAGTTCGGCGCCGACGATCAGCATGGCGACGACGAAGATCCCGGTGGTGATGTAGGCGACCCGGTTGTCGAGCCGCATCACCTTCATCCAGGAGGAGTTGTTCCAGCCCTTGGCGTTCACCCAGTACCCGTACGCGGCCATGGTGATCGTGCCGCCGACGCCGCCGATCAGCCCGAGCGTGTAGATCAGCGAGCCGTCCGGGAGTACGGGGGCGAGCCCCGCGATGGACGCGCCGACGTCCGGACCGACGCGCAGGGCGACGTAGACGACGACCACGAACATGACGCCGACCAGGACCGTCATGACCTTCTCGAAGACGGCGTACTGGTTGAACCAGACGAAGACCAGCCCGATCAGACCCGTGATGATCGCCCAGGTCTTCAGCCCCGGGCCGTCCGGGAAGAGCGCCACGATGGGCAGGGCGCTGGAGGACATGGCCGTCGCGCCGTAGATGAAGCCCCAGATGACGACGTACACCGCGAAGTAGACGGTGGTCCACGATCCCAGGGTGCGCCAGCCCTCGAAGAGGGTCCGGCCGGTGGCGAGGTGCCACCGGCCGGCCGCTTCCGCGAGGGAGATCTTGACGAGGCAGCCGATCACGGCCGCCCACATGAGGGTGTATCCGAACTTGCTGCCCGCGATCAGCGTCGCGACCAGGTCCCCGGCTCCGACGCCGGTGGCCGCGACGACGATGCCCGGTCCGATGTACTTCCAGCTCGACTTGCGTGGTCGGGAGTCGATCTCCCCTGTCCCTTTGGTTCCGCTGATCTCCGCCATGTCGATCAAAGAAGCGTAAAGAGATCGATCGCACAAGGGGATGGGCACCGACCGTGCCGGATCTCCAGGCAGTCCGCCCTAGATCACCAGACTGAGCAGCGCCGCGACCACGAACCCGGCTACCGACAGGACCGTCTCCAGGACCGTCCACGACTTCAGGGTGTCGCGCTCCGAGATGCCGAAGTACTTCGCGACCATCCAGAAGCCGCCGTCGTTGACGTGCGAGGCGAAGATCGAGCCCGCCGAGATCGCCATGATGATCAGCGCGAGGTGCGCCTGCGACATGTCCTGGCCCTCGACCAGCGGGACGACGATGCCGGCGGTGGTGACGATCGCGACCGTCGCCGAACCCTGCGCCACGCGCAGCACCACGGAGATCAGCCAGGCGAGCAGGATGACCGGCAGACCCACGTCGTTGAAGGTGTCGGCGAGCGCGTCCGCGATGCCGCTGCCCTTCAGTACGGCGCCGAAGATCCCGCCCGCGCCGACGACCAGCAGGATGTTGCCGACCGGCTTGAGCGAGGAGGTGGAGACCGACTCCAGGGACTTGCGGGACCAGCCGCGCCGGATGCCCAGCACGTAGTACGCGAGGAGCAGCGCGATCGTCAGGGCGACGAACGGGTTACCGAAGAACTCGATGACCGAGCGGAGGGTGGAGGGGTCCAGCGCGATGGAGGAGAACGTCGCGGCGAGGATCAGCACGAGCGGGGTGCCGATGATCGCGAGTACGGTCCCGAGCCCGACCGGGTCCTCGCGCGGGGTGACCCCGGCGGCCCGCTGCTCGGCGGCGACGGCGGCCTTGGCCTCCTCGGCGGCCTCGACCATGTCCTGCGGCACCTCGACGAAGATCCGCTTGCCGATCCAGGCGGCGTAGACCCAGGCGGCGAGCAGGGACGGGATGCCGACGACGGCGCCCATCAGGATGACCCAGCCGAGCGAGACGTTGAACAGTCCGGCGGCGGCGACGGGTCCGGGGTGCGGCGGCAGGAACGCGTGGGTCATCGAGAGACCGGCCAGCAGCGGCATCGCGTACAGCAGGATCGACTTGCCTGAGCGCTTGGCCGCGGCGTACACGATCGGCGCGAGGACGAAGATGCCGACGTCGAAGAAGACCGGGATACCGAAGATCGTGCCGGTGAGGCCCATGGCGAGCGGGGCGCGCTTCTCGCCGAAGAGGTTCAGCAGGCGGGTGCTCAACACCGCCGCCCCGCCGGAGACTTCGAGGATCGCGCCGAGCATCGTGCCGAGGCCGATGATGATCGCGACATGGCCGAGGATGCCGCCCATGCCCGATTCGATGACGGAGACTGCGGCGGATTTCTGCACCGTACCGAAGAGTTCGGTGACGGAGAGGCCCGCGCCGAGGCCGACGGCTATGGAGACCGCGAGCAGCGCGACGAACGGCTGGAGCCTGGCCTTGATGATCAGGAAGAGGAGGAGCGCGATACCGAGGGCTGCGACGGTCAGCAGTCCGGCGGTGCCGTCGATCAGCAGGAGGAGTCCACCGGTGTGGGGTGGCGTCTCGACCGGCGGTGGGGTGGCGGCGAGCAGCATGGGTAACTCCGGGGGGAGCGGGGGATTTCGGGCAGGGTGGGGCGCGGCACGGCGCTCCCGTGGTGCGGAGCGCCGCGCCGTGATGCGTGATGGTTCGGTGGGACAACTGCGTCGGCAGGATCGGCAGGATCAGCTGAGGACCGCGAGCGCGTCGATCTCGATGAGCAGGCCCTTGGGGAGGCCGACGTAGACCGTCGTACGGGCGGAGGGGGCCTCCTTCAGGTTCTGCTCGCCGAAGTAGGTGTTGTAGATCTCGTTCATCTCCGCGAAGTGGTCCACGTCGGTGAGGTAGACGCGCATCATCATCACGTCGTCCCAGCTCGCGCCGCCCTCCTCCAGGATCGCCTTGACGTTCGCGAAGGTCTGGAGGGTCTGCTCGCGCAGGGTGGGACCCGCGGGGGTGGGCGCCTGGCCCTCCACGGCGGGCAGGAACCCGACCTGGCCTGCGACCTGGAGGATGTTCCCCTTCCTCACGCCGTGCGAGAACTTCGCGGGCGGGGCGGTGTGGGTGCTCGGGGTGAGCGCGGTCTTCTCGGTCATGGTGGTTCAGGCTTTCTTCGTGGGGGCGTTGCCGGAGTACTCCCGGCTGATGGTGTCGGCGGTGCGACGCACCAGCGGGAGCAGGGTGAGGAGTTCCTCGCGTGTGACGACGACGTTGGGCGCGGACACCGACATGGCGGCGACGACCCGGCCGTCCGCGCCTCGGATGGGGGCGCCGACACAGTTGATGGACTCCTCGTGGCCACCGAGGTCGGTGGCCCAGCCCTGTTCGCGTACGACGGTGAGTTCCTTGAGGAACGCCACCGCGTTCGGGGTCGAACGGGACGTGTACATGGGGTAGTCGAGCTTGTCGGCGATCACTCGCCGGTCCGGCTCGGGGAGGTCGGCGAGCAGCAGCTTGGCGACCGCGGCGACGGTGATCGCGACGGGCTTGCCGATCCGCGAGTACATCCGGACCGGGTAGCGGCTCTCGACCTTGTCGATGTAGAGGACCTCGTTCTCCTCGTACACCGCGAGGTGCACGGTGTGCCCGCACTGCTCGTTCAGTTCGACGAGGTGGGGGTGGGCGATCTCCCGTACGTCGAGGTTCTCGACGGCTTCCTGCGCGAGCGCGAAGAGACGGGCCCCGAGGCGGTAGCGCTGGTCGCTCTGGCGGTAGACGAGTCCGTGCTCGTGGAGCGTACGGAGCAGACGCAGCGCCGTGGACTTGTGGACGCCGAGCCGCTCGGCGACCTGTCCGAGGTCGGCGGGCCCCTGGGCGAGCAGGGGCAGGATGCTCAGCGCCCGGTCGACAGTCTGACTCATGTCGCACGTACCTCCTGGTGGTCCCCGGTCCACCCGGGGCCGAGACGAAGTCTCCCCCAGGCGTCGTCGTCGAGACCCGCAAGGTGGTCGGCGTGGGCGCGGGCCGGGGGGTCGGTGAGGTCGCCGGGGACGGTGAGGACGGCGGCGGCCATCAGGTGCCCGTGCCGGGCGCGGTCGCGTACGGGGAGTCCGCGCAGGGTGGCGGAGAGGAACCCGGCGGCGAACGCGTCGCCAGCGCCGACGGGGGCGACGACATCCACACGGAGGGCGGGGACGTCGGTGGCGGCGTTCTCGGCCCCTCCGGCGTTCGAGGAGCGGGGCTGCGAGAAGACGGTCACCCCGTCCGCGCCCCGCTTCACGACCAGCACCGCCGGCTCCGGCAGCGCCTCCCGGATCGCGTAGACCCCACTCACACCCCACGCCTCCTCCGCCTCGTCCTCGCCGACGAACACGAGGTCCGAGCGGCGCGCGAGGTCGAGCAGGACATCCGGACCCGCGGCGGCGTCCCGCCACAGCCCGGGCCGGTGGTTCACGTCGAACGAGACCAGCGGACGGTCCTCCCGCGGTGCGGTCAGGTCCTGGAGCAGGTCCAGGCACTCAGCGGACAGCGCGGCCGTGATGCCGGACAGATGCAGGACCCGGCCGGAGAGCACGTCCTCGTACGGCACGTTCCGTACGGACATCGCGGACGCGGCCGACCCGGCGCGGTAGTACGCGACCTCGTGGACGTCCGTCGCCCGGTCCGTCGCCGTACGGAAGTAGATCCCGGTGGGCCGGTCCGGGTCGCGCCGCACCGCGCCGGTGTCGACCCCGTACCCCGCGACCGTCTCCACGAGGTGGTCGCCGAAGCCGTCCGTGCCGACCCGGCTGACCCACATCGCCCGGTGTCCGGCCGCCGCCAGCGCGCAGGCGACATTGGACTCGGCGCCACCGATCCCGCGCCCGAATTCGGGTACGTCGGCGAGGCGGCCGGGCCGTGAGGGCAGGAACGTCACCATGGACTCACCGAGACAGACGACATCGGTGGTCCTGGCGGCACGGGCGGCCGTCCCTGCTACGGGTCCGGGCACTCTGGGCTCCTCGCTGGTCAGCGTTCAGCGCCGGTTCTCACCATTGACCCGGCGTCGGCTCGGATGTTAGACAGCGTTAAGCGATATGCGCAATGGCTGTTGCATATGCTGCAACGACATGGTTGCAGCGAACATCTCTCTAGGAGGCTCCCTTGGCCGCCGACCACCCGGTCACCCTGGCCGGCATCGCCGACGAACGGGTCGACCACCGCTTCAAAGCGCTCCCGCCCGACGCGGAGGGTCTGACCGTCGGCGACCTGGCCGCCGAGCGCCGCAACCTCTTCACCGGCGGGTTCACCACACCGGTGCTGGCCCTGTCCGCGGAGTCGGTGGAGCACAACCTCGCCCTCCTCGAAACGTACGCGGTCCGCCACGGCCTGGCGTTCGCCCCGCACGGCAAGACCTCCATGGCCCCGCAGCTCTTCGCGGACCAGCTGGAGCGCGGCGCGTGGGGCATCACGGCGGCAGTCCCCCACCAGGCCAGGGTCTACCGGGCCTACGGCATCCAGCGGATCTTCCTCGCCAACGAGGTCGTCGACGCGGTCGCGCTGCGCTGGGTGGCGCGCGAGCTGGAGGCGGACCCGGACTTCCGCTTCGTCTGTTACGTCGACTCCGTCCGCGGCGTCGAGCTGATGGACGAGGCCCTGCGCGCGGCCGGCGCCACCCGGCCGGTCGACGTCGTGGTGGAGCTGGGCGCGGGCGACGGCGCCCGCACCGGAGCCCGTACGGACGCGGACTGCGCGGCGGTCGCGGAGGCGGTGGCCGGCGTGTCCACGCTCCGGCTGACGGGCGTCGCGGGGTACGAGGGCGAGGTGCCGGACGCCTCCCCCGAGCGGGTACGCGCCTGGCTGCGGCGCCTGGTCGCGGTGGCGGCGGACCTCGACAGGGCGGGCCGCTTCGCTTCGGCCGACGAGATCCTGATCAGTGCGGGCGGCAGCGCGTGGTTCGACGCGGTGGCCGAGGTGTTCGCGGAGATCCCCGAACTCTCGCTTCCGGTGTGCAAGTTGCTGCGCTCGGGCGCGTACGTCTCGCACGACGACGGCCACTACCTGCGCATCACCCCGTTCAACCGGGTCCCGGAGGAAGGCGCGCTTCAGCCCGCCTTCCGGCTCTGGGCCCAGGTGGTCTCGCGCCCCACCGGCGAGCAGGCGTTCCTCAACGCGGGCAAGCGGGACGCGGCGTACGACCTCGACCTCCCGCAGGCGCAGGTCGTCCGCTCCGCGCGGGACGGTTCGGTGCGCCCGGCGACTGATGTCACGGTCACGGGCCTCTCGGACCAGCACACGTGGCTGCGGACCGGGCCGGGCGCGGAGCTGGAGGTGGGCGACTGGGTCGGGATGGGGCTGTCGCATCCGTGCACGAGCTTCGACAAGTGGCAGCTGATTCCGCTGGCCGAGGCGGACGGCACGGTCACGGACTACATCCGCACGTTCTTCTGACCCCTACGGGGTGTACTTCCCCACCCCGCCCCTTCCCGTAACCGGGGCTCCGCCCCAGACCCCGGTCCTCAAACGCCGGACAGGCTGAAACTCAGCCTCGCCGGCGTTTGAGGCGCGGGGGCCCGGGGGCGGAGCCCCCGGTTCGGGAAGGGGCGGGGTGGGGAAGAAAAAGGCCCCTGAAAGGCGAGCCACACCATGGACCTGGTCATCCGCGACGCGACCGTCATCGACGGCACGGCCGCCCCCGCCCACCGCGCCGACGTCGCGATCGACGACGGCCGGATCGCCGTGATCCACCGTGAAGGCGACGGGCAACGCCCCACCGCCCGCCGCACCCTCGACGCCGACGGGCTCGTCCTCTCCCCCGGCTTCATCGACATGCACGCGCACAGCGACCTCGCACTGCTCCGCGACCCCGACCACAGCGCGAAGGCCGCCCAGGGCGTCACCCTCGAAGTCCTGGGCCAGGACGGCCTCTCGTACGCGCCCGTCGACGACCGCACGCTCGCCGAGGTGCGCAGGGCGATCACCGGCTGGAACGGCGACGGTTCGGACGTGGACTTCGACTGGCGCACAGTCGGCGAGTACCTGGACCGCCTCGACCGCAACTTCGGCGGCCAGGGCATCGCCGTCAACGCCGCCTACCTCATCCCCCAGGGCACGGTCCGGATGTACGCGGTCGGCTGGGACGACCGCCCCGCCACCGGGGCCGAGCTGAACCGCATGAGGGAGCTGGTCGCGCAGGGCATGCGGGAAGGCGCGGTGGGCATGTCCTCCGGCCTCACGTACACACCCGGCATGTACGGAGACGACGCCGAACTCACCGAGCTGTGCCGCGTGGTGGCCGAGCACGGCGGCTACTACTGCCCGCACCACCGCAGTTACGGCGCGGGCGCCCTCGCCGCGTACGAGGAGATGGTCGAGCTCACCCGTACCGCCGGCTGCGCGCTCCATCTCGCCCACGCCACCATGAACTTCGGGGTGAACAAGGGCAAGGCGCCCGATCTCCTCGCGCTCCTCGACAGCGCCCTCGGCGCCGGCGCGGACATCTCCCTCGACACCTACCCGTACACCCCCGGCTGCACCACGCTCGTCGCGATGCTGCCGAGCTGGGCGAGCGAGGGCGGGCCGGAGTCGGTGCTCACCCGGCTCGCGGATGACGCGACGGCGGAGCGGATCCGTCACCATCTGGAGGTGCTCGGCTCGGACGGCTGCCACGGGGTGCCGATCGAGTGGGACACCATCGAGATCTCCGGCGTCAGCGTGCCGGAACTCTCCGGCCATGTCGGCCGTACGGTCGCCGAGTCCGCGCGGGAGCGCGGCGAGGCACCGTGGGTCACCGCCCGCCGCCTGCTCATCGAGGACCGGCTCGGCTCGACGATCCTCCAGCACGTGGGGCACGAGGAGAACGTCCAGGAGATCATGCGCCACCGCGTCCACACGGGCGGCAGCGACGGCATCCTCCAGGGCGACAAGCCGCACCCGCGCGCCTACGGTACGTTCCCGCAGTATCTGGGCCGGTACGTGAGGGAGTTGGGCGTTCTCACGCTGGAGGAGTGCGTGGCCCACCTCACCTCGCGCCCGGCGGCCCGGCTGCGGCTGCCCGACCGCGGTCTCGTCCGCGAGGGCTACCGCGCGGACCTGGTGCTCTTCGACCCGGACACGGTGGCGGCGGGCTCGACGTTCGACCAGCCGCGCACCCTGCCCGTCGGCATCCCGCACGTCCTCATCGACGGCCGCCCTGTCATCGAGGACGGCAGGCGGACCTCGGTCCTCGCGGGGAAGGCGGTACGGGGAACCGGGCTCAGCGGCTGACCGGCTGCCGCTCCAGCATGTCCCCCGCCGAACCCGTGCGGTCCGTACGCTGCCAGCCCAGCCGGTTGCCGAGCAGGGCGGTGACCACCGACTGGACCACGACGAGATACATCAGCTGGCGGTAGACGAAGATCTGGAGCGGCAGCGTCCACAGCGGCTCGAACTTCTCCCGGTCCAGTCTCAGCGCGTACACCGCGCAGAAGACCTGGACCGTGGTGAAGCCGAGCCACACAAGACCTGCCTGCCCGGCGTCCCGGAAGAGCAGCCCGTACAGCGCGAACACGTCGACCAGCGGGGCCAGCAGCGGCAGGACCGTCTGGAAGAGCGCGAGATACGTCAGCCCGCGCCGCCCGAGCTTGCCGCCGGGGCCGCGCTCGAACAGCGCGCCCCGGTGCTTCCACATCGCCTGGAGAGTGCCGTAGCACCAGCGGTAGCGCTGCTTCCACAGCTGCCGGACGGAGGACGGCGCCTCGGTCCAGGCGATGGCGGACTCCTCGTAGACCACCCGCCAGCCGGCCCGGCCGAGGGCCATCGTGAGGTCGGTGTCCTCGGCGAGGGTGTCCTCGCTGACACCGCCGACGCCCATGAGCGCATCCCGGCGGAACGCGCCGATCGCGCCGGGCACGGTCGGCATGCACTCCATGACGTCGAACATGCGGCGGTCGAGATTGAAGCCGATGACGTATTCGAGGTGCTGCCAGCGGCCCAGGATTCCCTGCCTGTTGCCGACCTTCGTATTGCCGCTGACCGCGCCGACGCGCGGGTCGGAGAGCGGCTGGATCAGGTTGCGGATCGCCTCCGGCTCGAAGACGGTGTCGCCGTCGGCCATCACGACGATGTCGAAGTGGGCCCAGGCGAGACCGGTGTTGAGCGCGTTCGCCTTGCCCGCGTTGGGCTGACGGACCACCATGACGCGGCGGTCGGCGATCGACTCGGCTATCTCGTACGTACGGTCGGTGGAACCGTCGTCCACGACGATGACCTGCACGTACTCATGCGTGGATGCGAGCAGCGAGCGTACGGTCGCCTCGATGCCCGCCTCCTCGTTGTACGCGGGGACGATCACCGAGACCGGATCGGTGAGCGGGGGCGTGCGCGGAACACCCCGGCGTCTGCTCCGTTTCGCGCGCACCCGGCCCACATGCATCCGGGCGACGGTGAGGAGCAGGACGAGCCGCAGCACCGTGAGCACCCCGGCCACCACGAGCAGGCCGGTCATCGCGTCGGCGAAGGCGCGCGACAGCCGCTGCGCCAGGACGACCGCGGAGCCCTTCCACTCGGCGAACACGGAGACCTCGTACATCGCCGACGGCTGGCCGAGGCCCTGGCTGACGGTGGTGTAGTTCGGGTTGTCCGCGGCCTCCGTACGCAGCAGTTCCCCGGTCTGCCGCACGGCGTCGGCGGAGCCGGTGAACTGCCGCAGGGCGCCGCGCTCCGCGCTCTGCCCGGGGCTGTCCGCGGTGACGAGCACATAGCCGTCGATGATGGCTGCGCGCCCGGCCGCCCACTGCTCGGCGCAGAGCTTCTTGGTGGTGGTCGTGTGCGGCAGGCGCAGCAGCGGGGTGCCCGCGCCGGCGGTTCCGGCGAAGACGTTCTCGGTGAGGGAGAGTTCGAGGCCCGCGCGGATGCCGGTGACCGAGCCGAGGTCGGCGTCGGTGTAGGTGTGGGAGCCGATCTCGTGGCCCTCGTCCTTGATACGGCGTACGAGGTCCGGGTGGGCGGCGGCGTCGGTGCCGGTGAGGAAGAAGGTGGCCTTGGCCCGGTGCTCACGGAGCAGGTCCAGCAGGCGCGGGGTCCAGGCGGGGTCGGGGCCGCCGTCGTAGGTGAGGGCGACGTTGCCCGGCTGCATCTCGGACGCCCTGACCCCACCCGTCTTCGGGTCCAGGCGGACTACGGGACCGCCCTGGTAGGGGGCCTGCGCGGTGGTGCGGCAGGAGGTGGCGGCGGTCGTCGGGGCAATCTCGTGGCGGCCGTACCCGCTGAACAGGAGCGCGGTGGCGGCGGCGGCCAGCGTGAGTGTCAGCAGGACCCAGTGGGCTTTCGGCTCGCGGCGCTGCGCGTGCCTGGTCACTGCTTCTTCCCCTTGCCGGTCGCGGGGTCGGCCGGGGTGCCGCGGCCCTGGTTGCCCTCGGCGTTACCGGGAGCCGGGGCGGACGTCGTCGCCGCGGTCGGCGCGGGGGCGGAGGCGGAGGAGGAAGCGGGGGCGGACGTGCGGGGAGCCGGTGTCGTGGGCTCGGCACTCTCGGTGGCCGCCGCCGGGGCGACGGACCGCCCGGGGCCGGGTGCGTCGGTCGGCGTCGGCGAGTGCTCGGCACGGACCGGCGGCTTTCCGCCGCTGTCCCCGCTCCAGGGCAGCGAGCCGCCCGCCGGTCCCGAGCCGGACAGCCCCGCCACGACGGCGCCGAGGAAGAGGACGCAGGAGACTCCCAGCAACGCGGCCCCGTACTTCACGAAACGGCTGCGCCGCCCCGAGGCGTCGACGAACACCGCCTTGTTCTGGTGACTCCGGTGGCTCATGGCCGGGGATTGTACGGAGCGCGGCCCTTCACGGAGAAGCGCACTCCGATACCTGCACATACCGTCGGGACCCGGCTGCCGCGTGCGCTACGGCTTGGGCAGTGCGCACGCTTCCCGGCGGGGGCGTTCATGCCTGGGAGTCGCCCGCCACCGCTTGCAGCACCAGCACCGAGAGGTCGTCCTCCACCGGCCCCGCCCCGAAGTCGTGCGCGGCCCGGCGCACGTGCTCCGCAAGCGCCTTCGCGCCCAGCCCCCATCCCTGCCTGAGCACATCTGCCAGACCATCGTTGTCGTCCAACTGCCAGTTGCCACAACGGCGTTCGGTGACGCCATCGGTCACACACAACAGCGTTTCACCGGGCTGGAGACGCAAGGTGGTGGCCTGGAACTCGGTGCCCTCGTCGATGCCGAGCAGCATCTGGGGTTCCGATGCCGGCTCCACGCTGCCGTCGGCGAACAGATGCAGCGGCGGTGGGTGGCCCGCGCTGGCCACCGTGCAGCGGGCGCCGGCCTCACCGGGGACGACCGTCAGCTCCCCGTACAACAGGCTCAGAAAGCGGGTGGCCGCCTGCTCACCCTCGAGCGCGATGGCCTCCGCGCTCTCTTCGGCCATGGCGAGGTTCAGCCGGCCGAGCACCGACTCGACGCCATGGCCTTCGCGCGCCAGCAGCCGGACCAGGTGCCGGGCAAGGCCGGTGACGGACATCGCCTCCGGGTCCTTCCCCTGTACGTCCCCGAGCAGGAAGCACCAGCGGCCTTCGCCCATCGGGAAGACGTCGTAGAAGTCGCCCCCGACGGTCTGGCCCTCGCCGTGCGGCTCGTAGACGATCGCCGTGTCGACGCCGGCGATGCTGGCCAGCGACGCGGGCAGCTGCCTGCGCTGGAGCGCCACACTGATCGTGGTCTGCTTCATGTACTGGCGGGCGGTGAACACGGCTTGCGCGACCCGCCGGGCCACGTCGTCGACCATCCGCACCACGGCGTCGGTCATCTGCAGATGCCCGGCCCGGCCGAGCAGCAGGACGCCCAGGTAGGTGTCGCGGACGACGAGCGGGAAAGCGAAGGCGGACCCGCCGGCACGGTCGGCGCCGGCGCTCTCCGGCCACGGCCAGGGCGTGCCCCCCATACGGACCTCGGCGGACGGCGGAAGCCCTTCGAGTTCCTCGCGCAGCAAGACGATGCGCCGCTCGTCCACATGCCAGACCCGGGACAGCCGCAGGCTCGTCCGCCGGTCACCCAGCCAGATACCGCACCAGTCGGCGAGCCGGGGCACGAGCAGCTGGGCCGCCAGCGCGGTGACCATGTCCTGGTCGAGCTGACCGGCCAGGAGTTCGCTGGTCTCGGCGAGGAACGACGGGCCCCCGCGGTCGACCCAGTCCGCGGCGTACCCGTGGGCACGCGCCGGACGTACGGACGGCTCGGCGGGACGGGGCCCGGTGCCTCCGGGCCCTTCGTGACGGGTCCCGGCCGCACCGGGCTCGGCCGCGGAGGGCCGGGTGGTATCGGTCCCCGCGGCGTCCGGCTCCGAGGCCGCGGCCTCCAGCCTGAACCACACCCTCTTCTCCGAGCGCCGGTAGGTCACCCCCCATGCCTGGGAAAGGGCGCTCACGAGCTGGAGGCCGTAGCCGGGCTCTCCGTGCCGGGTGTCCACTCCGCCGCGTACCCCTCGGGAGGGGTGGCGGTCCGCGACCTCCACGACGACGGCCACCCCGGTCTCCGGGTGCCGCTCGACACGGCAGACCACTTCGATATCCGTGCCGGCGTAGATGACGGCATTGGTGACCAGCTCACTGACGAGCAGGACGGCGTTGTCGGCCAGCGCCTTGGGGACGGGCTCCGGAGCGGGGCGCGCCTCGGCATCGGCAGCCGCCCCGGCGACCGGCGCCCCGCCCCCGTCCGCGAGCGCCGAGCGAAGGAATCTCCGGGCCCGGGCGGCCGCGAGCTGGTTCGCGGGCAGCTCCTGCCGGGACACGAATTCGGCCGTGCGCGACGGCAACGGAGTCACGGCGCCCCCTGTGTCCATTAACTACGCCTGGGAGAAGTCTTTTCGCGCCCTTATACTATGACAAACGTGCACAAAGGCTCTGCTGGTGTGTGCAGAACGATCACTGGGCGGAGGGTGCCCCATGACGATGGACGCGGCTCGGCCCGACCCGTCCCGCCCCGGCCCGGCGGCGGACGGACAGTGGGTGCGCACGAGTGATCTGCGCCCGCTGCTCACCGCGATGAAGGCCTTGTGCGACGGTGATTTCACGGCGCAGGTGGAAGACCCGCGGAGGCGGGACGGCGGCGTCCCGCCGGACCCGGTGGTCGCCGAACTGGGCGGGGTCTTCACACAGATCGTTGCGCGGAACACGCATCTCGCCTCGGAGCTCCAGCGCATGCGCCACGAGATCATCCGGCAGGGCCGGCTGGACGAACGGATATCCGCGAGTCCAGGCGCGGGAACCTGGACGACGAACGTCGAGGCCGCCAACAAGGTGCTCGAAGCGCTGGTGGGGCCCCTCGCCGAGGCCACGCGGGTCCTTGATGCCGTCGCGGACGGCGATCTGACCCAGCACGTCGATCTGCACGACGGAAGCCGCCAGCTCCACGGTGACCTGCGCCGCCTGGGCATCGGCGTGAACCGCATGGTCGACCAGCTCTCCCGGTTCACCGGCGAGGTGACCCGGGTAGCCCGCGAGGTCGGGACCGAGGGGCGCCTCGGCGGCCGGGCCAAGGCACAGGGCCTGTCGGGCGACTGGCTCCATGTGACCGAAGCGGTCAACACGATGGCGTCCCGGCTGACCGCTCAGGTGCGGGACATCGCGGTCGTGACGACGGCGGTGGCACGCGGCGACCTGACGCAGCAGGTGACGGTCGAAGCGACCGGCGAGCTGCTGGAGCTGAAACTCACCGTCAACACGATGGTGGACCAGCTGCGGGCGTTCGCCGACGAGGTGACCCGGGTAGCCCGTGAGGTCGGCACCGAAGGCCAGCTCGGCGGCCGCGCCCAGGTCAGGGGCGTATCCGGGGTCTGGAAAGACCTCACGGACAACGTCAACTTCATGGCATCCAATCTGACCTCCCAGGTCCGCAGCATCGCCCAGGTGACCACCGCCGTCGCCAACGGCGACCTCAGCCAGAAGATCACCGTGGACGCGCGGGGCGAGATCCTGCAGCTGAAGTCGACGATCAACACCATGGTCGGCCAGCTCTCCGCCTTCGCCGACGAGGTCACCCGCGTCGCCCGCGAAGTCGGCACCGAAGGCCAGCTCGGCGGCCGCGCCCAGGTCAGAGGCGTATCCGGGGTCTGGAAAGACCTCACGGAGAGCGTCAACTTCATGGCCGACAACCTGACCTCCCAGGTCCGCAACATCGCCCAGGTCGCCACCGCCGTCGCAGAGGGTGACCTCGGCAAGACGATCACCGTGGAGGCCAAGGGCGAGATTCTGGAGCTGAAGTCGACGATCAACACCATGGTCGACCAGCTCTCCGCCTTCGCCGACGAGGTCACCCGCGTCGCCCGCGAAGTCGGCACCGAAGGCAACCTGGGCGGTCAAGCGCAGGTCAGGGGCGCTTCCGGGGTCTGGAAAGACCTCACGGACAACGTCAACTTCATGGCACTCAACCTGACCTCCCAGGTCCGCAACATCGCCCAGGTGACCACCGCCGTCGCCAACGGCGACCTGTCGAAGAAGATCGATGTCGATGCGCGCGGCGAGATCCTGGAACTCAAGGACACCGTCAACACGATGGTCCAGCAGCTGAGGGCCTTCGCGGACGAGGTGACCAGGGTCGCCCGAGAGGTCGGCACCGAAGGGCGCCTCGGCGGCCGTGCCCAGGTCCACGGAGTCTCCGGGGTCTGGGAGAACCTCACCGACAATGTCAACTTCATGGCCGACAACCTGACCTCCCAGGTCCGCAACATCGCCCAGGTCGCCACCGCCGTCGCAGAGGGTGACCTGTCCAAGAAGATCGACGTGGACGCGCGCGGCGAGATCCTGGAACTCAAGACCACGATCAACACGATGGTCGACACCCTCTCCTCGTTCGCATCCGAGGTCACGCGAGTGGCCCGAGAAGTGGGCAGCGAGGGGCAGTTGGGCGGCCAAGCCCGCGTGGAAGGCGTCTTCGGAACGTGGAAGCAGCTGACCACCAGCGTCAACGACCTGGCGCTGAACCTGACCACCCAGGTGCGCGCGATCGCCGAGGTCGCCAGCGCCGTTACACAGGGTGACATGTCCGGCTCCATCTCCGTGGAGGCCCAGGGCGAGGTCGCCACCCTGAAGGACAACATCAACCTCATGGTGGCGAACCTCCGTGAGACCACTCGGGCCAAGGACTGGCTGGAGTCCAACCTGACCCGTATCGCCGGGCTCATGCAGGGCCACCGCGACCTGGTCGAGGTCGCCGACCTGATCCTCCGCGAACTGACCCCTCTGGTGAACGCCCAGTACGGCGCGTTCTTCCTGGCCGAGGCGGGCACGGAACCGGGTGAGGATCTTGAGCTCCTGGCCGGCTACGGCACCGGTCAGGAAGAAGGCCGCCGCCCGCGCCCCCGGCTCAGCCTCGGCACCCCCGGCTGGGGTCTGATCACCCAGGCCGTCATGGAGAAGCGGCGGATCCTCGTCGACGCGGTCCCCACGGACTACATCACCATCAGTTCCGGCCTCGGCGCCGCGCCCCCGGCCAGCGTCGTCATCCTGCCGATCCTCTTCGAGGACCGGGTGCTCGGGGTCATCGAGCTCGCCTCGTTCAGCCGCTTCAGCGAGGTCCACCTCGCCTTTGTCGACCAGTTCGTCAACACCATCGGCGTTTCCATCAACACCATCCTCGCCAACTCCCGTACCGAGTCCCTCCTCTCCGAGTCCCAGCGCCTCACCGCCGAACTGCGCCAGCGCTCGGACGAGTTGCAGCTCACCAACGCCAAGCTGGAGGAGAAGGCGGCACTGCTGGCCACGTCCTCCCAGTACAAGTCGGAATTCCTGGCGAACATGTCGCACGAATTGCGCACACCCCTCAATTCGCTCCTCGTGCTGTCCCGGCTCCTCGCCGACAATCCCGACGACCGGCTCTCCGCGCAGGAGGTGGAATTCGCCGTCACCATTCACCAGGCGGGCTCCGACCTGCTGCAACTGATCAACGACATCCTCGATCTTTCGAAGATCGAGGCGGGCCGGATGGATGTGCATCCCAAGACGCTGCCGCTGGTCAAACTGCTCGATTACGTACGGGCGACGTTCCAGCCGCTCGCCCTCGACCGCGGCCTGTCGTTCGACATCAAGGTCGGCGGGAACGCACCCCGGGAACTCTTCTCCGACGAGCAACGTCTCCAGCAGATCCTCCGCAACCTCCTCTCCAACGCGGTGAAGTTCACCTCGTCCGGCGGAGTGGAACTGTTCGTCGAACGCGCGGCGGCCTCGGACTTCGAGGAGGAAACGCTGCGCAACGCCGACGCTGTCATCGCCATAGCCGTCAAGGACACCGGAATCGGCATCCAGCCGGAGATGCTCGACGGGATCTTCGAAGCGTTCCAGCAGTCCGACGGCGCCACCAACCGCAAATTCGGCGGCACCGGGCTCGGCCTCTCCATCAGCCGGGACATGGCGGCCCTGCTCGGCGGCCGGATCATCGCCGAGAGCGAGCCGGGCGTCGGCTCCACCTTCACTCTCTTCGTCCCCGCCCACTACACGAGCCCTTCCTCCCCCGCCCTCCCCGCGGCGGAACCGCGCCCCGCGGGCTCCACCGCCCGGGCCGTCACCGCACTCGCCACCCAGGCGGGCCGGCCCGCCATCCAGCCCGTGCCCGCGCAGATCGATGTATTCAGCCATCCGGAACCCGTGCCCCATCCGGGAACCCGGCCCGGCCATGACGACGACCACGTCAGCTGGCCGGAGACGACCCGGCTCAAGGACTGGCTGAGCGGTCGCGCCGCCGGGGTGCTGGCCAACCGCCGCATCCTCATCGTCGACGACGACATCCGGAACGTCTTCGCACTGACACACGTTCTGGGCCGCGTCGGCATCAGCGTCAAGTACGCCGAGAACGGCCGCGAGGGCCTTGAGGTCCTTGACCGGACCCCTGACGTCTCACTGGTGCTGATGGACATCATGATGCCCGAAATGGATGGGTACGAGATGATCGCGGCGATCCGGCGCACACCTCGTTTCGCGCAGTTGCCGGTCATCGCGCTCACCGCCAAGGCCATGCCCGGCGATCGCGAGAAGGCCATCGAGAGCGGCGCGAACGACTACGTACCCAAGCCGGTGGACGTCGACCGGCTGCTGTCGGTGATCTGCCAACTCCTCGACCCACAGGCCGACTCGCCGGATCCAGGGCCGGACTCCTCCGACGAGGACACCACAGGGCAGGCATCATGACGACGCCTCAGGGCGCGCCGTCGGACGCCTCCAGCATCCTCATCGTCGACGACATGGAGGAGAACCTGGTAGCCCTTGAAGCCGTACTCGGCTCGCTCGCCCGAGTGGTCCGCGCGCACTCGGGCGAGGAAGCACTCAAGGCGATGCTGCGCCAGGACTTCGCGGTCGTGCTCATCGACGTCCTGATGCCGGGCATGAACGGCTTCGAGACCACCGCCAACATCAAGGGCCTCGACCAGACGAAAGACATCCCGATCATCCTGCTGACCGGGGCCGCAGCCGATCCGAACTACGCCTACCACGGCTATACGGTCGGCGCGGCCGACTTCCTGATCAAGCCGTTCGACCCCTGGCTGCTACGGACCAAGGTCAATGTCTTCCTGGACCTGCACCGTAAGAACCGCCAACTCGCCCAGCAGGCAGAACAGTTGAAGCGTCTCCTGACGACAGAGACCGGCCCGGTACCCCCGGAACCCCCAGTGCGCAACCGGGTCGCCGAGGTCTCCGCTCAACTCGCCCGGGTGGAACTCCTGCTCCGCGAAACGGACGGCCCCGAATCCGCGGGCCTCGCAGACCGGATCGCCGAACTGGAGCGGGCCGTGGGACACCTGCTGGAGTCCCCGGAGAGCTAGGAACGCGCTCGGCGCCCCGGCGCACCCCGTCACGGCCGGGGCTGTGTCACCCCCTGAAGGAGCTTCTCCCGCCCCCACGCGCCCAGCGGCTCCAGCGCCTCGTTGAGCGTGACACCCAGCGGGGTCAGCGAGTACTCGACGCGGGGCGGCACCTCGGCGTGCACCTCGCGGTGCACGATGCCGTCCTCCTCCATCTCCCGAAGATGCGACGTCAGCACCTTCTCGGTGATGCCCGGCACCTGTCTGCGCAGCTCACCGAAGCGGTAGGTCTGCTCGTTGAGCGCCCACAGGATCAGCCCCTTCCACTTGCCGCCGACCACATCCATCGCGGCGTCGATCCCACAGACATACGCCCCCGGCCTCCGCGCGGCCCCCATGCCCCACCCCTCCCACCTGGTCGATCACCTGGTCACTCACCTGGTCACTCACCCCGGGGTAACCACCCACTTCGAAGTGGGTACTTGATCACTCCACGGCTCACGGGAAGCCTAGTCGTCATGACTGACACCCCGCAGAACAGCCCGCTCACCCTTCTCGGCCTGGGCGCCATGGGCACCGCGCTCGCCCGCACCTGGCTCGACGCCGGACACCCCCTGACCGTCTGGAACCGCACCCCCGCCCGCACCGAACCCCTCGCCGCCCTCGGCGCCCGCGCCGCCGGGACCGCCGCCGAAGCGGTCGCCGCGAGCGATCTCGTCGTGCTCTGCCTTCTCGACGACGCCTCGGTCGAGGAGGCGCTCGACGACGTGGACCTCACCGGAAAGGACCTGGTCAACCTCACCACCGGCACCCCCGGCCAGGCCCGTGCCCGCGCCGCCTGGGCCCAGGAGCGGGGCGCCCGGTTCCTGGACGGCGGCATCATGGCGGTCCCGCCGATGATCGGCGTACCGGAGTCCGGCGGCTACATCTTCTACAGCGGCTCCCGCGCCCTCTTCGACGCCCGCCGGCACACCCTCGCCGTGCCCACCGGCGTGAAGTACGTCGGTGAGGACGCGGGCTTCGCCGCGCTCCAGGACGTGGCGCTGCTGAGCGCGATGACGGGCATGTTCGCGGGCCTCTCCCACGCCTTCGCGCTGGTCCGCAAGGAGAACATCGACCTGCCGGAGTTCGCCGCGCTGCTCGTCGACTGGCTCGTCGCCATGGTCCCGGCCACGCACACGACGGCCGAGGAGCTGACGAGCGGCGACTACACCAAGGACGTCGTCTCGAACCTGGCCATGATGGTCACGGGCAACACCACCCTGCTGCGTACCGCCGAGGAGCAGCGCGTCAGCAGCGAACTGCTGCTGCCCTACATGGACCTGATGGAGCGCCGGGTGAAGGACGGCCACGGCGACGAGAGCGGCACCGGAGTGATCGAACTCCTCGGCCGCTGACCACGGGCCGCCGACCACGGGACCTGGGTCCAGCGGACGAGCCGCGTAGTCCTCGGGTCGGAGGCGTTCCCGGCCCCCGTCTGCGTACCGTCGAGGTATGACACTCGATCTCGACGCCTATTTCGCCCGCATCGGCTGGACCGGGGAGCGCCGCCCCACCGTGGAGGTGCTGCGGTCCGTGCACCGGGCCCACATGCTCGGCATCCCGTTCGAGAATCTGGACCCCGTCCTCGGTTCCGCGCCCTCGCTCGCGCTCGCGGACCTGGAGGCGAAGCTCGTCCGCGGTGAACGCGGCGGGTACTGCTACGAGCACAACACCCTCTTCGCCGCCGCCCTGACCCAGCTGGGTTTCCACGTGACGCTGCTCGCCGCCCGCGTGGTGCTGGGAGCCGCACCCGGTGACATCCGCCCGCGTACGCACATGCTGATGAAGGTGGAGGTGGACGGCGAGCCCACCCCGTATCTCGCCGATGTCGGTTTCGGGTCCAGCGGTGCGCTGCTGGAGCCGATGCCGCTGGTGGAGGGCGCGGAGGTGTCCGACACCCCGCGCCACCACCGGCTCGTGCACGCCCCGCACGTCGGGCCGCTGGAGCTGTGGGAGCTCCAGACGCAGAAGGGCGGGGTCTGGGAGCCGCAGTACGAGTTCACCCTGGAGCCGTTCGAGGCTCCCGACTACGAGGTCATCAACTGGCACATCGCGACCAACCCGCGCTCCCCGTTCAGCCAGGCGGTGTACGCGCAGCGCACCACGCCCGGGGCCCATCTGGCGCTCTCGGGCCTGGACCTCGTGGAGACGGCCGCGGACGGCACGGTCAAGGAACGGCAGCTGGCGGATTCCGCCGAGGTGCTGCGGGTGCTGGCGGACGACTTCACCATCCGGCTCCCGGAGGGCACCCGCCTCCCTGAGTGAGGCCCCGGGCCAGACCCCCGCGTGGCGCATCTCACCCGGGGGCGCCCGCCGGGCCCCTCACGCCCGCATTCCAAGCCGCGACGCCACCCCGACCGGCCCTTCCCACGGTCCGGGGCGGTGGGCGGTCTGCCGATGGAAGACGGGCCGCGCCGGAGGGACGCCCCGATGGGAGGAACCGGGCGGGAATCTCCGCGCACCCGGCGAAACACGGTCGTAAGCTCGCAGACATGCAGGTCATCCAGTCCACGAAGCTCTCCGGCGTCTGTTACGAAATCCGGGGTCCGGTGCTCGAGGAGGCGATGCGGCTGGAAGCAGCAGGTCACCGCATCCTCAAGCTCAACACCGGCAACCCCGCCGCGTTCGGATTCGAGTGCCCGCCCGAGATCCTCGAAGACATACTGCGCAACCTCTCCGGGGCGCACGGCTACGGCGACGCGAAGGGCCTGCTGTCCGCGCGCCGTGCGGTGATGCAGCACTACCAGACCAAGGGGATCGACCTCGACGTCGAGGACATCTACCTCGGCAACGGCGTCTCCGAGCTGATCCAGATGTCGATGCAGGCGCTGCTCGACGACGGCGACGAGGTGCTCGTACCCGCTCCGGACTATCCGCTGTGGACCGCGTCCGTCTCGCTGGCCGGCGGTACGGCCGTGCACTACCGGTGCGACGAGCAGGCCGACTGGATGCCCGACCTCGCCGATATCGAGCGGAAGATCACCGACCGCACCAAGGCGATCGTGATCATCAATCCGAACAACCCGACCGGCGCGGTGTACGACGACGAGATGCTGCGCGGGCTGACGGAGATCGCCCGGCGCCACCAGCTGGTCATCTGCTCGGACGAGATCTACGACCGCATCCTCTACGACGGCGCGACGCACACGCCGACCGCCGCGATCGCTCCCGATCTGATGGTGCTGACCTTCAACGGCCTGTCCAAGAACTACCGGGTCGCCGGTTACCGCTCCGGCTGGCTGGCGGTCTGCGGCCCGAAGGCGCACGCCACGTCGTACATCGAGGGGCTGACGATCCTCGCCAATATGCGGCTGTGCGCCAACATGCCCTCGCAGCACGCGGTGGCCACGGCGCTCGGCGGACGCCAGTCGATCAACGATCTGGTGCTGCCCGGCGGACGCATCCTGGAGCAGCGGGACGTGGCGTACGACCTGCTGACGCAGATCCCCGGGGTGACCTGTGTGAAGCCGAAGGGGGCGCTGTATCTGTTCCCCCGGCTCGACCCGAAGGTCTACAAGATCAAGGACGACCGGCAGATGGTGCTCGACCTGCTGCGGGCCGAGAAGATCATGGTGGTGCACGGTACGGGGTTCAACTGGCCCGAGCCCGATCACTTCCGGATCGTGACGCTGCCGCCTGCCAAGGATCTCGTCGCCGCCGTGACCCGGATCGGGAACTTCCTGGACGGTTACAGCCAGCCCTGAAACCTGTCGGAGCAAGCTTTGCCGGATCGCGCACAACTTTAGACTGAATCCAAGCTAGGATGGATCCACTGCAACGCCAGGAGGCCATCCCATGTACGAGCCGATCCGCACCAAGTCGGTCCACACGACGGCCGACGACGCCGATTTTCCGCACCGTACGCGTGAGGAAGAGCTGGACATCCAGCTCGCCGGGCACCTGGCCGCACTGCTCGCCGTCACCGACGAGCTGGGCCTCGGCCCGGCCGGTGACCGTATCGCCGAGCAGGTGGCCCGCCTCCGCGGTGCGCCGCCCGCACGGCACGCGGGCCTGACCGAAGCGTCCCCCGCCGCACTGCACCAGCGCGCCCACGCCCTCGCGGGCCGCGCCCTGGTGGTGGCCGCGTCCCGCGCGGACACGGCGGCGGCGATCCTGGCGGCGGAGCGCATGGACGCGCACGCTGCCGCCGCGGCCGACGCTCCGGCAGCCGCCCCCTCGCGCCTCGTCGGCGCCCACTGACGGCCCCGGTCCGCGGGCCTTCGGGGCGCGCGGACCGGGTGCCACTCATGTAGTGACCTGGACTGCCGGGAGCACTCCCCCGACAGAGGCCGCGGGACGCGACGCGGACCAGAAGCGCTCTCCCCGCAGGCAGCACCATGATCTCCTCGCAGCGGTTCAGGAGCTCGTCAATGAGGGCTTCCCCTCGACGCTCCGAGCGGGGAGGGCATGAACAACACCGAGTCTCCGACGAATGTTCGGATTCGATTCCCAGCGTGACTACACAGGGTGAGTAGTAGCCTGCGAGGCGTGAAGCTGGTGGTGAGGGTGAAGCTGCTACCAACGCCTGAGCAGGCGTTGGCACTTGCGGCGACCCTGCAGGCTTGCAACGAGGCGGCGAACTGGCTCTCCGGCCGGGCGTTCGACAGCGGGGTGACCTCCCGGGCGCGGCTGCAGGTCATGACCTACGCCGAGCTGAAGGCGCGGGGGCTGTCCGCACAGCCCGCCTTGCACGTGCTGCGCAAGACGGCCGACGCGTACACCACGCTGAAGGCGAATGCGAGGGCGGGGAATCTCGGTAAACCCTGCTCGAAGCTGCACGCCAAGGCCACCGGCAAGCCGATCGCGTTCCGGGCAGAGGCGGCCCAGCCGTACGACGACCGGTGCCTGTCCTGGCAGCACCAGGACCGTACGGTCTCCATCTGGACCACGACCGGACGCATGAAACACCTCGCCTTCACCGGCCAGGCCGAGCAACTCGCCATCCTAGCCTTGCACCGCAAGGGCGAATCCGACCTGCTGCTGCAAGGTGGTCAGTGGTACCTGATCGCCACGTGCGAGATCGAAGAGGCCGCACTCAACACCCATCCGGCCGGGTTCCTCGGCGTGGATCTGGGGATCGTGAACATCGCCTGCACTTCCACCGGTAAACGCCACAGCGGGCGGCACATCAACCGGCGCCGCGAGGCGGACCGAATGCTGCGCTCCAAGTTGCAGAAGAGGGGCACCAAGTCCGCCAAGCGGCGGGCGAAGAGGCACGCGGGCAAGGAAGCCCGGCGGGCCCGGGACATCAACCACAAGATCAGCAAGAGCATCGTGGCGGAGGCTCAACGCACCGCACAAGGAATCGCCCTGGAAGACCTGGGTGGTATCCGCGAGCGGGTACGGCTACGCAAGCCCCAACGCGTCACACTGCACTCCTGGTCCTTCCATCAGCTCGGCGCCTTCATCGCCTACAAGGCGCAGCGCACCGGCGTGCCACTGGTGTACGTAAATCCGGCGTACAGCAGCCAGGAATGCTCGCAGTGCCACCACATCGACAAACGCAACCGACCCGCACAGGCCCGGTTCGCGTGCAAATCCTGCGGCTTCGTTGAGCACGCGGATCTGAACTCGTCCCAGGTCATCAGCGAACGCGGCTGGGCAGCCTGGGTCCGCGGGGCCGAGTCACAGGCCCCCGCTCTCACCCTCATCGCGTGAGAGCTGGATGCAGCTGGGACCCGTCGAAGCCATCGGCGACCCGAGCAGCAAGCCCGGGACTCCAGTCCCGGGTAGTTGACCTGAGTCCCCCACAGGCTCTGCGATAGCGCGGATGTCCGGAAGGCCCAGCCGCGGGGTACGCGAAAGGGGCGGCACCCGAAGGCGCCGCCCCTCATGGAGCGTCAGCCGAGGCGCTGCACCAGCGCGCGGTACTCGTCCCACAGTTCCTTGGGCGCGTGGTCGCCGAAGGTGTTGAGGTGCTCGGGGACCAGCGCGGCCTCCTCGCGCCAGACCTCCTTGTCCACGTTGAGCAGGAAGTCCAGCTCGGACTCGGAGAGGTCCAGGCCCTTGGTGTCCAGGGCGCCCTTGGCCGGCAGGATGCCGATCGGGGTCTCGACGCCCTCGGCCTGGCCGTTGAGGCGCTCGACGATCCACTTCAGGACGCGGCTGTTCTCACCGAAGCCGGGCCACACGAACTTGCCCGCGTCGTTCTTGCGGAACCAGTTCACGTAGTAGATCTTCGGGAGCTTGGACTGGTCGGGCTTGTCCGCGCCGACCTTGATCCAGTGGGCCATGTAGTCGCCCATGTTGTAGCCGCAGAACGGCAGCATGGCGAACGGGTCGCGGCGCAGCTCGCCGACCTTGCCCTCGGCGGCGGCGGTCTTCTCGGAGGCAACGTTGGCTCCGAGGAACACACCGTGCTGCCAGTCGAAGGACTCGGTGACCAGCGGGACGGCCGAGGCGCGGCGTCCGCCGAAGAGGATCGCCGAGATCGGCACGCCCTTCGGGTCCTCCCACTCGGGCGCGATGATCGGGCACTGCCCGGCCGGCACCGTGAAACGGGAGTTCGGGTGGGCGGCGGGGACGCCGGACTCGGGGGTCCAGTCGTTGCCCTTCCAGTCCGTGAGGTGCGCGGGCGCCTCCTCGGTCATGCCCTCCCACCACACGTCGCCGTCGTCCGTCAGCGCGACGTTCGTGAAGACGGAGTTGCCGTACATCGTCTTCATGGCGTTGGCGTTGGTGTGCTCGCCCGTGCCCGGCGCGACGCCGAAGAAGCCGGCCTCCGGGTTGATCGCGTACAGCTGGCCGTCCTCGCCGAACCGCATCCAGGCGATGTCGTCGCCGATGGTCTCGACGGTCCAGCCCTCGATCGTCGGCTCCAGCATGGCGAGGTTCGTCTTGCCGCAGGCCGAGGGGAAGGCCGCCGTGACGTACTTCGGCTCGCCCTGCGGCGGCGTCAGCTTCAGGATCAGCATGTGCTCGGCGAGCCAGCCCTCGTCACGCGCCATGACGGACGCGATGCGCAGCGCGTAGCACTTCTTGCCGAGCAGGGCGTTGCCGCCGTAGCCGGAGCCGTAGGACCAGATCTCGCGGTCCTCGGGGAAGTGCGAGATGTACTTGGTGGTGTTGCACGGCCACGGGACGTCGGCCTCGCCCTCGGCGAGCGGTGCGCCAAGGGTGTGGACGGCCTTGACGAAGAAGCCGTCGTCGCCGAGCTCGTTCAGGACGGCCTGTCCCATGCGGGTCATGGTGCGCATGGAGACGGCGACGTACGCGGAGTCGGTGATCTCGACACCGATCGCGGAGAGCGGGGAGCCGACGGGGCCCATGCAGAACGGCACGACGTACATGGTGCGACCACGCATGGAGCCGCGGAAGACGCCGTCCTCACCGGTGAAGATGGCCCGCATCTCGGCGGGGGCCTTCCAGTGGTTGGTCGGGCCCGCGTCCTCCTCCTTGGCGGAGCAGATGTAGGTGCGGTCCTCGACGCGGGCGACATCGCTCGGGTCGGACGCGGCGTAGTACGAGTTCGGGCGCTTGGCCTCGTTCAGCTTCGTGAAGGTCCCCTTGGCGACGAGCTCGTCGCACAGGCGCTCGTACTCCGCCTCGGAGCCGTCGCACCAGACCACCTGGTCCGGTTCGGTGATCGCTGCGATCTCGTCGACCCAGGAGATGAGCTCCTGGTGATGGGTGGGAACAGTGAGGGGAGCCGCGATGTCGCGCGCCACGATCGCTCCTTGTCGAGGGTGTCTGCTGGAAGGCCCCGTGGGGGCTGCGACCCGGATGCTTCGAACCCTTCAAATTCCCATGGCGCTCATCCGGTGCCGACCGCACTCATTTGATCATCCGACTCTTGCGCCCATATGTCCAGGGGGCCGCACACGTGAGCATCGCCACTCCTGCCGGATACCTACGGGAGCGTAGGTAACATGCCGTTATGACTGCTGCTGCCGACGCCGCCGCCGAGCCCGTGTCCGCCGAGTCCGCACTCCTGCCGGTGAAGCCACACCTTCGTGGCTGGCTGCACGCCGGGATGTTCCCGGCGGTCCTGATCGCCGGGGTCACCCTGATCGCGCTGACGGACGGCACCCGGGCCAGGGTCGCCTGCACCGTGTTCGTCCTGAGCGCCTGCCTGCTGTTCGGCGTCAGCGCGATCTACCACCGCGGCACCTGGGGGCCGCGCGGCGAAGCGGTGCTCCGCAGGCTCGACCACGCAAATATCTTTCTGATCATCGCGGGCACCTATACCCCGCTGACCCTGCTCCTTCTCCCCGATTCCACCGGGCGGCCCCTTCTGTGGGCGGTATGGGTGGCAGCGCTCGCGGGAATCGCCTTCAGGGTGTTCTGGGTCGGCGCCCCCCGCTGGCTCTACACGCCCTGCTACATCGCGATGGGCTGGGCCGCGGTCTTCTTCCTCCCGGACTTCATGCGCAGCGGCGGCATCGCCGTGCTCGTGCTCGTCGTCGTCGGAGGGCTGCTCTACAGCGCGGGCGGCGTCATCTACGGGATCAAGCGCCCCAACCCGTCACCGCGCTATTTCGGCTTCCACGAGGTCTTCCACTCCCTGACCCTCGCGGCCTTCGCCGCGCACTACGTCGGCATCTCCCTGGTGGCGTACCAGCACGGGTAGAGCCGCGACCGGGGCCCCGGTCGACTCTCCGAGGCCCCGCACCCGCGCCGTCAGGCGCCCAGCTTCCGCGCCAGCTCCTCCGCGTCCGTGGTCGGCGCGTCGCACACGAAGTGCCGGCAGACGTACGCAGTGGGCTCGCCGCCCACCAGCGGCCGGTCGACCAGCAGCGGGAACTCACCGCCGCCCGGCGCGCCCGCCGCCACCACAGCGCCCGGCGCCCGGCCCAGCAGCGCGGCCCAGTGCAGCTCCCCGCCGACGGGCCCGGCGACCGCCACCTCGCGCGGCCCGTCCAGCAGCGCCTCGGCGACCGCCAGACCCCAGCCGATGAAACGGGGCGCACGCGGCCCGAGGGCCTTGACGACACCCAGCGCGCCTTCCGCGGCCGTGCGGTGCGCCTCCGAGCCGGTGTGGGCCGCGTACGAGAGCAGCGCGCCCGCCGCCGCCGTCCAGCCCGCCGGGGTGGCGCTGTCGGTGGGGTCCTGCGGCCTGCGGATCAGCTGCTCGGCGTCGTCGGCCGTGTCGTAGAGCTGGCCGCCCTCGCCGGTGAAGCGTTCCAGCACGATGTCGAGCAGGAAGCCCGCGAACTCCAGCCAGACGCCCTCGCCGGTCACGGCGGCCAGCGCGAGGAAGCCCTCCGCCACGTCGCCGTAGTCCTCCAGCACCCCGGCGTGCCCGCCCTCGCGGCCGTCCCTGGAGGTCCGTGACAGCCGGGCCACGTCGCCCATGTGTACGCGGACGAGCAGGTCGGCCGCCTCGGTGGCCCGCTCGATCAGATCGGGCCGCTCGAAGTACGCCCCCGTCTCGGCGAGCGCGGCGATCACCAGGCCGTTCCAGGCGGCGACGACCTTGTCGTCGCGCCCCGGCCGCACCCGCGTCCCGCGCGCCGCCAGCAGCCGGGCCCGTACACCGGCGACCCGCGCCGGGTCGGCCTCCTGCGCCGTGCGCGGCAGCTGGAGGACGGAGGCACCCTCCTCGAAGGTGCCCTCCTCGGTGACCCCGAAGAGCTCGGCGGCGAACGCGGCGTCCTCCTCCCCCAGGACCTCCCGCAGCTGCCCGGCCGTCCACACGTAGTAGGCGCCCTCGATGTGGCTGCCGTCCTCGGCCTCGCTGTCGGCGTCGAGCGCCGAGGCGTAACCGCCCTCCGTCGTACGCAGTTCGCGCACCATGAAGTCGGCGGTCTCCAGCGCGATCCGGCGGGCCTGCTCGGAGCCCGTGGCACGCCAGACGTGGGCGTAGACCCGGCAGAGCAGCGCGTTGTCGTACAGCATCTTCTCGAAGTGCGGCACCAGGGCGCCGTCGGGCCGCTGCCGCAGTACGTACCGGTGGAAGCCGCCGCCCAGCTGGTCGAAGAGGCTGGAGCGCGCCATGGCCCCGCAGATCCCCCCGGCCATCTCCAGCGCGCCTTCGGACCCTGTCCGGGCGTGGTGGCGCAGCAGGAACTCGATCGTCATGCTCGGCGGGAACTTGGTGTCGCCCGCCCCGAGCCAGCCGCTCTCCGTGTCGTACTCCCGGCTGATCCCGAGCAGTGCCTGAGCGAGCTCCGCCTCGCCGGGGAGCCCGTCACCGGCGCCGGAGACCAGCTGCCGTGCGGCCAGATCACGGGTGATCTTCTCCGCGACCTCCCCGACCTCCTCGCGCCGGTCCGTCCACGCGGTGTGGACGCCCTCCAGCACCTGCTGGAAGGAGGGCAGGCCGTGCCGGGGCGCGGGCGGGAAGTACGTACCGAAGTAGAACGGCTCGCCGTCCGGGGTCATGAAGACGGACATGGGCCAGCCGCCCTGCCCGGTCGCCGCCTGAACCGCCTCCATGTAGACGGCGTCCACGTCGGGACGCTCCTCGCGGTCCACCTTCACCGAGACGAAGTGCTCGTTCATATAGGACGCGGTCGTCGCGTCCTCGAAGCTCTCGTGCGCGAGCACATGGCACCAGTGGCACGAGCTGTATCCGACGCTGAGGAACACCGGCACGTTGCGCCGGCGGGCCTCCTCGAAGGCGGCGGGCTCCCACTGCCACCAGTCGACGGGGTTGTCCGCGTGCTGGAGGAGGTACGGGGACGTGGCGTGCGCGAGTCGGTTCGGCATGCCCCAATCCTTGCGTACGCGGCGGAGCGCCGCCCACACGCCACGTCAGAGCGCCGAACCGCGCCCCTCGGTCACCCTGGCCGCGAAGGCGTCCAGGTTTCCCGTCATGCGCGCGAGGCGCTCCTCGACGGTCAGGGACTCCTCGTAACGCCCGGTCCGCAGCTTCGGCTGGCGCTTGCCGCGCACATACAGCGGGCACGCGAGGTCCGCGCAGATGTAGATGCCGACGGTGTTGCCCTCACGGCCCTTCGCACCGGCCAAGGGGGCGGCGAGCAGGGAGACTCCGGAGGAGGCGTGTCCCGTCAGACAGACCTGGCAGAGGCTGGACTTCACGGCGCTGGTGCGTCGCACGGAGGGGACGCGCAGCGAGAATCCCAGGGGCCCGTCCGCGCGGGGGATCACGATATGGGCCCGCAGCGGGGCGCCCGGATCGACCCAGCCCAGGAAGTCCAGGTCCTCCCACGGCAGTTCGCCGAAGTCGAGCGGCAGCTTGAGCCGGGCCGCCTCACCCTTGGTGCAATTCACGAAGGATGACCGGATGTGTCGTTCACTGAGCGGTTCCACGGGCGTCGACACTACGTGCCCGATGAATGCGTCGCATCCCGATATTCGCCACTCCGGCGCGAACCGATCGGCATGAGGGCAGGAGATACGGGGAAGGCGTCTGCGCAAACAAGGGGGACGCATGCGGGACAGCCATCGGGCCGAAGCCGAGAGGCTACTGGTACGCGCCGTGGAGGAAGAGGCGCGCCGGACCGGCGGGCGGAGCGACTCGGGCGCGCTGCTGGCCCGCGCGCGGGCCGCGCTCGACACCATGGCGGCGGGCGCGGACGAGGAGTACGCCGCGTATGTACAGGCACTCGACGCGACGGAGGCGGGGCAGCAGCCGCTGTCGCAGAGGTTCAGCAGGTCGACGCTCGGAACGCCCCTGCTGGTCACGGGAGTTGCCTCCGCAGCCGCCTTCGGCGCGGACCTCGCGCTCGGCACGGCCACCGGTCTCGCCCTCGGCGCGGGCGCCGTCGTCGCCGTCGCGGGCACCGCGGCCACCGTCGCCAAGGTGACCGCCTCCCACTGGCCCGCGGCCCACCGCAGGGCGGGCGCCCTGAGCCAGCCGGGCGGCCCCGAACAGCTGCGGCTCCAGTGGCTGGCGGCGCTGGAGGTACGGGGCATCCGCCCGTACCTCGACCAGCAGCGGATGCTCACCGCCTCCGCCCGCCCCGCGAAGAAGGCCGCCGCGTCCGTCGTACCGCAGCTGCGCGGGGCGGATCGCAGCGCGGCGGCCCGCACCCGGTCGCTCCTCCAGCAGTCCTTCGGCCAACTGCCGTCCAACGAGGGTCCGTTCGCAGGCCGCCGCACGGAGCTGGCGCAGATCGCCCAGTGGGTGCGTACGGCACGCGCGGCCACGGAGACCCGGCCGACGGTCGTGGTGCTGCACGGTGCGCCGGGTACCGGACGCACGGCACTGGCCGTACGGGCCGCGCACGCCCTCAAGGACCAGTTCCGGGGCGCGTGCGTCGTCGATCTGCGCGGAGACGTGGCCGGGGAGACCCCCCTGCCGACCCGCGACGCCCTGCTGCACCTGCTCAACCGGCTCGGCGCGCCCCGCGAGCAGCTGCTCTTCCGGGAGAGGGCCTCCGCCGAGCAGCAGGTACGGCGGCTGAGCGAGCTCTACCACCAGCACCTCACCGGCATGCCCGTCACCATCGTCCTGGACGACGCCACCGACGCCGCCCAGGTCCGCACGCTCCTGCCGGAACGTTCCGACAGCCTGGTGCTCGTCACCGCCCGCGAACCGCTCGACCTGCCCGACTCCGTCCCGGCCTGGGTGCACCAGCTGCCCGTGGGCGGCCTGGACCCGGCGGGCGCCGAGGAACTGCTGCGCGAGGTGGCAGGCGATGAGGAGGCCGGACCGTACGACTACCCGTCCACGGACACGGTCGTCGAGCTGTGCGGCGGGCTGCCGCTGGCCCTGCGCATAGCGGGCTCCGCGCTCGGCGCCCGCACCCGCGGCGCCCTCGCCGCCGACCTCGCCGCCTACGGCCCGGTCGCACCGGCCGAGCGCGCTCTGTGGCTGCGCTACACCGACCAGCCCGAGCAGGCCAGGCGGCTGCTGCGGCGGCTCGCCCTGGCCGGCCGGGCGAGCCTGGGCGCGGCGGCCGCCGCCGCCCTGCTGGCCACGGACGAGCAGGAGGCCGAGCGGCTGCTGACGACGCTGGCCGGGGCCGGTCTCCTCTCCCACGTACGTGGCTCGCGCTACCGGCTGCACGATCTCGTACGGGGCTTCGCCCTGGCCCGGCTGCTCGACGAGGAGGAGCCGGCCGACCGCACCGCCGCCCAGGAGCGGCTGATCCAGAGCTACGCGGAGCTCGCGGACGCGGTGATCCGCATGGTCGACGGCAAGATGTCCACCCGCGCCGGCCAGTTCGGGGCCCACGGCTTCAGCTCGCTGGACGCGGCGCTGCGCTGGCTCGACGACGAGTCGAGCTTCATCACCTCGGCCCTGCGGCACGCGGAGGACGTCGACCAGGGCGCCGTCCTCCATCTGCTGGGCGCCCTGTGCGACTACTGCCTGCTGCGCGGGGACCTCTACCGCCTCGGTGAGATCAGCGAGCTGACGCAGGCCGTCGACAAGGGGCTGCTGGAGCGCTCGGTCCAGTGGCGTACGGGCATCGCGGCCCGGCAGCTCGGCGAGCTCGACAAGGCCCGCACCACTCTGTCCTCCGTCGTCGGCCTGTACCGCGAGGCGCAGAACGACGCGGGCGCGGCGCTGGCCCTCTGCTCGCTCGGCATCACCCTGCACCACCAGGGCAATCTCACGGAGGCGTCGGCGCGGCTGCGCGAGGCGCTGACCCTGCAGTCCTCCGACGAGCAGGCCGAGGACCGCGCCTGGTCGCTGCACGCCCTGGCCGCCGTCGAGCGCGACCGGGCCAACCTGGCGGAGGCCCTGACGCTGCTCGACACCGCGCTGAGGCTGCACCGGGAGGGCGAATCCCTGCACGGTGAGGCGTGGTCGCACTTCCAGCTCGGCCAGGTCTGTCTGCGGATGGGCGACGTGGCGCGGGCGGAGGACGAGCTGCGGACCGCGCTCGACCTCTACGGGCGCACCAGGGACGAACGCGGTGCGGCCTGGGCCCTGACCCAGCTGGCCCGGGCCCGGCTGCTCGACGACGACCCGGCGCCCGCGGCGGAGCAGTTGCGCCTCGCCCTGTCCCGGCACCGGGACAACGAGGACGCCCGGGGCGAGGCGTGGACGCGGTACTACCTGGGCCAGGCCCTGGAGGAGGAGGGCGACACCGACGAGGCGGTGCGGGAGCTGGAGCGGGCGCGCACGATGTTCTCCCGGATGCGGGATGTGTACGGGCTGGCGTGTGCCCGGCACCACTCGGGGCGGGTGACCCGCGACCAGCGGGCGGCGCGCACGGGCAACCTGCGCAACTCGGGCTTCGCCCGTCAGCTGCTGATGGACGCGCGGGCGGACTTCCGGCGCATCGGCGTCGCCCACGGGGAGGGCTGGACGTGCCTGGAGCTGGCGCTGATCGACGGGGGCAACAACCGGGCCGGTCAGGCGCTGGCCCTGTGCGACGAGGCGGTGGCGCTGTTCGCCTCGTACGGGGACGAGCGGGGCGGTGACTGGGCCCGCTTCCTGCGGTGCACGCTCCTGCCGTACGCGTCGCCCGGCGGCAGCGAGGTGGGGACTGCGGTGGCCCAGCAGGAACTGGCCGAGCTGGTGGCCGCGGGGCACGGGAGCCGGGACCCGAAGCTGGAGGACTGCGCGGAGTCGTTCGCCGTGATCCTGGGCCGTGGGGTGGACCTGGAGGACGGCTGGCAGGCGTGGAGCCTGGGGCTGACGCCGGGGCGGCACGCGCGGGAGGTCATGGGGGTTCCGGTGCCGTCCTGACCCCGGTCCCCTGGTTGCCCGTCCGTGGTTGGTCCGGGGCCCCTCCGGAGTGTCTCCTCGGGCAACGAACGTTCGGCGGGTCCGGATGGGAGCCCGGGTACTTGTTCGTCACCCTGCGGGGACCCTCCTGCACGGCCCCGGACCGGCCGGAGCGGAGCTGCGGGCCGTGCCACCCGGGGGTGCCAAGAAGCGCCGGGTGCCGCGCGTCCGCACGGCCCGGACCGGCCGGAGCGGGAGCTGCGGGCCGTGCCACCCGGGGTGCCGATACGTACCCGGTGACTCTGATCCGTGCCACCGGGCCGCAGGGGTCGGCGAGACGTGGGTGGGGCCGTGCAGGAGGGTCCCCGCAGGGGCGGGCGTAGGACCCGGGTTCGTTCGCTCCGTACCCGGGTGCCGCGCCCGTCCCGAGGAGACACTCCGGAGGGGCCCCACCCAACCACCCACCGGTCAGGCGGTGGACCTGCCCGACTCGGAGGCGGGGGCCGGAACCGGCGCCGCCTCCGGCTCCTGCTCCGGGGCCTCCTCGAAGTCGACCTTGCCCATGTGGCGGTTCATCGACTTCATCAGCAGCCACACGGCCACGGCGAGCGCGGCGAAGACGAGGAAGCCGAGGACGCCGGGAGTCACCTTGTCGTCGTCGACCCCCTTGGCGAGAGGGACGAGGTGGGTCAGTGCCTGGGTCGCGTACATATCAGGCATTGTCGCGGATGCCCGCGAAGAGGTCGCTCTCGGGGAGGGAGGTATCGACGAGAGACTTCGCCAGCTCGTACTCCTCGGTCGGCCACACCTCGCGCTGGACCTCCATCGGAACCCGGAACCAGCCGCCTTCCGGATCGATCTGCGTCGCGTGCGCGATCAGCGCCCTGTCGCGGATCTCGAAGAACTCGTCGCACGGAACGAACGTGGTCAGCGTCCTCTCCTCGCGCTGGAACTCCTTCCAGCGCTCCAGCCACTCCCCGTACGGGGACTCGAGACCGCGGGCGAGCAGCGCCTCGTGGAGGGCCACGGTGCGGGGCCGGTTGAAGCCCTGGTTGTAGTACAGCTTCTGCGGCGTGAACGCCGGGCCGAACTTCTCCTCGGGGAACCTCTCGGTGTCCGCCGCGCCGTCGAACGCGATCATCGAGATCGTGTGCGTCTTGATGTGGTCGGGGTGCGGGTAGCCGCCGTTCTCGTCGTACGTCGTGATGACCTGGGGCCGGAACGCACGGATCTTCGCGACGAGACGCCCCGCCGCCGTCTCGTCGTCCTCCAGTGCGAAGCAGCCCTCGGGCAGCGGCGGCAGCGGGTCGCCCTCAGGCAGACCCGAGTCGACGAAGCCGAGCCACTCCTGCTCGACGCCCAGGATCTCCCTGGCCTCGTCCATCTCCTTCTTGCGTACCTCGTGGATGTTCTCCTCGATGTACGTGTCCCCCTGGAGCTTCGGATTGAGGATGGAGCCGCGTTCGCCCCCGGTGCAGGTGACAACCAGCACGTCCACCCCCTCGGACACGTACTTGGCCATGGTGGCGGCGCCCTTGCTCGACTCGTCGTCGGGGTGGGCGTGAACGGCCATCAGGCGCAGCTGCTCAGTCAAGACTCGATCCTCAGTGATTGGTCGCGATGTGCGGCTTCTATAGTGACCGAACCGGGGGGCGGAAAATTCCTCGATCCCCGGCACAGGAGGAACGATCATGACTGCGGTACGCGAGGCGGTGCCCCAAGGGCGCTACGGCCGGTCCGAGGATCAGCGCGCCGACCGCAAGCTCAAGATCATCGGCTCGGTGCTGGGCGCGGGACTGCTGGGCGTGATCGTCTGGATCGGCTTCGACTACGTCGGTGGCCAGGACATCAGCGCCGAGGTCATCAAGTCCAAGGTCGTCTCGGACGACCGGGCCGAGGCCCACCTGGAGGTCCGCAAGGACCCGGACGCCGGTGGCTACTGCACGCTGCGCGCGCTGAGCGAGGACGGCGGCGAGGTCGCCCGCAAGGACTTCCGCTTCGACGAGCCGTCCGGCCGGATCGACCAGGTCGTCTCCCTGCGGACGACGTCGAGGGCCACCGCGGTCGAACTGCTGAGCTGCACCGCCGACGGCGGGGCTCCGCGCTGACCTGCTGGTCCGACGCGTTTGCCGTTTACCTTCTCCCCCTTTTCCTGCGGAATTGTTAGGCTCGTGGTTTCGCCCACCCGTGGAAGAACATGCTTCTGGGTAGGGCGATGCTTTGTATTCCCAGTACCGACGAGGAGCACCCTGTGACCCAGACCAGCGATAACGTCACCTGGCTCACGCCGGCGGCGTACAACCAGCTCAAGGCCGAGCTGGACTACCTGTCTGGTCCCGCGCGCACGGAGATCGCCGTAAAGATCGCGGCGGCCCGTGAGGAGGGTGACCTCCGGGAGAACGGCGGGTACCACGCTGCCAAGGAGGAGCAGGGCAAGATGGAGCTCCGGGTGCGCCAGCTGACGCAGCTCCTGGAGCACGCCAAGGTCGGCGAGGAACCCGCCGACGACGGCGTCGTCGAGCCCGGCATGATCGTGACGATCGCCTTCGACGGTGACCCGGACGACACCCTGGAGTTCCTGCTCGCCTCGCGCGAGTACGCGAGCTCGGACCTCGAGACGTACTCCCCGCAGTCCCCGCTCGGCACGGGCGTCAACGGCAAGCGGATGGGCGAGGACGCCGAGTACGAGCTGCCGAACGGCAAGATCGCCAAGGTGAAGATTCTCGCGGCGAAGCCGTACAAGGGCTGAGCCGTCCCGTAGCGGACAGCAGCGGGCCCCGGTCGTGCGTGCATGCACACGGCCGGGGCCCACTGTCGTACGAGGTCAGGCGGTCGCCGAGCGGTACTTGCGGACAGCCAAGGTCCGGAAGACCAGGATGATCACGGCGGACCAGATCAGTGAGGCCCAGACCGGGTGCTGCATGGGCCAGGCGTCGGAGGTCGACACGCCGGGGTTGCCGAAGAGTTCCCGGCACGCCTGGACGGTCGCGCTGAACGGGTTCCACTCGGCGATCGGCTGCAGCCAGCCCGCCATGTTCTCGGTGGGCACGAAGGCGTTCGAGATGAACGTCACCGGGAAGAGCCAGATCAGCCCGCCGGACGTGGCCGCCTCGGGGGTGCGTACGGACAGGCCGATCAGTGCGCCGATCCAGGAGAACGCGTACCCGAGGAAGAGCAGCAGCCCGAACGCGGCCAGTGCCTTCGCGAGGCCCTCGTGGATGCGCCAGCCGACGAGCAGCGCGACGATCGCGAGGACGACGACGGTCAGCGCGGTCTGTACGAGGTCGGCGAGCGTACGCCCGGTGAGCACCGCCCCACGGGCCATCGGCAGGGAGCGGAATCGGTCGATGAGTCCCTTGTGCATGTCGTCGGCGATGCCCGCTCCCGCGCCCGCCGTGGCGAAGGTGACGGTCTGGGCGAAGATGCCCGCCATCAGGAAGTTGCGGTATTCGGAGGGGCTGGTGGAACCGCCGATCATCATCGATCCGCCGAACACATAGCTGAACAGCACGACGAACATGATTGGCTGGATAAGGCCAAAAATGATCATCTCCGGGATCCGTGCCATCCGGATCAGATTGCGTTTGGCGACGACGAGCGAGTCGCTGACCGACTGCCCGATGCCGCCGCGCGGTCTGGGAGCCGGCACCTGGACGGTGTCCGTTACGGCGGTCACTTGACGGCCTCCTTGCCGTTCTCCCCGTTCGTCTCCAGCTCCGCGGCATGGCCGGTGAGCGACATGAAGACGTCGTCGAGGGTGGGCCGGCGCAGACCGATGTCGTCGATCTCGACGCCGCGGGCGTCGAGGTCGCGGATGACCTCGGCGAGCAGTTTGGCCCCGCCGCTGACCGGGACGGTCAGCTTGCGGGTGTGTGCGGCGACCGTGACCTCGCCCTGGCCGAGTGTGGTGAGCACCTCGCGGGCGGGTTCGATCTCGTCCCGCTGGTGGACGACGACCTCGACGCGCTCGCCCCCGGTGCGGGCCTTCAGCTCGTCGGAGGTGCCGCGGGCGATGACCTTGCCGTGGTCGATGACACAGATGTCGTCGGCGAGGTGGTCGGCCTCCTCCAGATACTGGGTGGTCAGCAGGAGTGTCGTACCGCCTGCCACGAGTTCCTGGATGACCTCCCAGAGCTGCTGCCGGTTGCGCGGGTCGAGGCCGGTCGTCGGCTCGTCCATGAACATGACGGGCGGGGAGACGACGAGCGCCGCCGCCAGGTCGAGGCGGCGGCGCATACCGCCGGAGTACGTCTTGGCGGTCCGGTCGCCCGCGTCGGCGAGGTTGAACCGCTCCAGGAGCTGCCCCGCCCTGGCCTTCGCGTCGCGGGAGCTCATCTGGTAGAGCTGCCCGACCATCTGGAGGTTCTCGCGGCCGGTCAGATACTCGTCGACCGCGGCGAACTGGCCGGAGAGCCCGATCGAGCGGCGGACTTCGTTGGGATGCTTCAGTACGTCGATGCCCGCCACGACCGCCGTGCCGCTGTCCGGCTTGAGGAGCGTCGTCAGGACGCGCACCGCGGTCGTCTTTCCGGCACCGTTGGGTCCGAGGAGGCCGAGGACCGTGCCTTCCGGCACGTCGAGGTCCACGCCGTCCAGTGCTCGTACGTCGCCGAAGGTCTTCACCAGACCTTCGGCGTATATAGCGCCTGGCATGTGGGATTCCCCCAGTTGCTTTTGGGTGACTTCCTTTGGAGATCCTAGGGAGATCCCGCGTGCCGCGCTCGGCGAAACCAAGGTTTCAGCGGCTTCTTGTGAGGAACCCGAGAGGCTTCAGCCCCGGGAAGAATCACATCCCGCAGTTTGAGGTGCGGAGCGGAGGCCTGTTGTCGGGCACGAACTGCCCGTACCGCCACCTGGCGGTACGGGATGCGGGGAAACGAACACTCGTTTACCGGGTCGCTTGATTGAGCGAAAATCATACAGATCCAGCTGATTTGTGCGACCGGCGGACTAATGTCCGGGGCATGAAGGTGGTGGTGCGGGTCAAGCTGCTGCCGACGCCCGTACAGACGTCGGCACTTGAGGCAACCCTGGCTGCCGGTAATGAGGCGGCTACCTGGGCGGCGTCGGTCGCGTTCGAGAAGAACACCTACCGGAACCTGCCCCTGCGCAGGCACACCTACCAGGAGATCAAGACCCGGTGGGGCCTGGGTGCGCAGGCCGCCCAGCACGCGATCAAGCGCACCTGCGACGCCTACACCACCCTCAAGGCAAACCTCCGCGCGGGCCGTTACGGTCGGCCCGGCTCGAAACGCCACACCCGCGCCTCCGGCAAACCGGTCGCCTTCCGCCCGCAGGCGGCGCTGCCCTACGACGACCGGATGCTGTCCTGGCAGCACGAGCCACGCACGGTGTCGGTCTGGACCACCAGCGGGCGGTTGAAGCACGTCGCCTTCATGGGGCAGGCCGGGCAGTTGGAGGTCCTGGCCCGGCACCGGCAGGGTGAGTCGGACCTGGTGCGGCAGG
>NZ_JBSHFH010000035.1:0-88669 GCF_053617235.1 Streptomyces sp. NPDC055749
GTCTCGACGGTGCCGGGGCCCTCGTGTCAGTGCGGGGCCGCCCTACGGCAGCGCCAGCATCCGCTCCAGCGCCAGCTTCGCGTACTTCTCCGTCTCCGGATCGACCACGATCCGGTTGACCAGGTTGCCCTCGGCCAGCGACTCCAGCGTCCACACCAGGTGCGGCAGGTCGATCCGGTTCATCGTCGAGCAGAAGCAGACCGTCTTGTCGAGGAAGACGACCTCCTTGTCCTCGGCCGCGAACCGGTTGGCGAGGCGCCGCACCAGGTTCAGCTCGGTGCCGATCGCCCACTTCGAGCCGGCCGGGGCCGCCTCCAGCGCCTTGATGATGTACTCCGTCGAGCCGACGTAGTCCGCGGCCTCCACGACCTCGTGCTTGCACTCCGGGTGCACCAGCACGTTGACGCCCGGTATGCGCTCACGCACATCGTTGACGGACTCCACCGAGAAGCGCCCGTGCACCGAGCAGTGCCCGCGCCACAGGATCATCTTCGCGTTGCGGAGCTCCTCGGCGGTCAAACCGCCGTTCGGCTTGTGCGGGTTGTAGAGGACGCAGTCCTCCAGGGTCATGCCCATGTCCCGTACGGCCGTGTTACGGCCCAGGTGCTGGTCCGGCAGGAAGAGAATCTTCTCGCCCTGCTCGAAGGCCCACTCCAGGGCCCGCTTCGCGTTCGACGAGGTACAGATCGTGCCGCCGTGCCTGCCGGTGAAGGCCTTGATGTCGGCCGAGGAGTTCATGTACGAGACGGGCACGACCTGCTCGGCGACGCCGGCCTCGGTCAGCACGTCCCAGCACTCGGCGACCTGCTCGGCGGTGGCCATGTCGGCCATCGAGCAGCCGGCCGCCAGGTCGGGGAGCACGACCTTCTGGTCGTCGCCGGTCAGGATGTCCGCGGACTCGGCCATGAAGTGCACGCCGCAGAAGACGATGTACTCGGCCTCCGGGCGCGCGGCCGCGTCCCGGGCGAGCTTGAAGGAGTCGCCGGTGACATCCGCGAACTGGATGACCTCGTCGCGCTGGTAGTGGTGGCCGAGGACGAAGACCTTGTCCCCGAGCTTCTCCTTGGCGACGCGGGCGCGCTCCACCAGGTCCGGGTCGGACGCGGAGGGGAGATCGCCGGGGCATTCGACGCCGCGCTCGCTCTTCGGGTCGGCCTCGCGGCCGAGCAGCAGCAGAGCGAGGGGCGACGGCTGTACATCCAGGGGCTGGGCGGTGGTCACGTCACGCACCCTTTCTTTTTCTGCGACTTCTGAGACAAGTTCTGCGACGAGCCTTTTCGTCTATTTGACGCTATCTATCATAGCTGCTTCGTGTCAGTTTGACGATGCCGATAGCGTCGATGTGACGCATCCCGCCGCCGGTGCGGTGTGCGAGCATGAAAAGGAACAGGCAAGCGCGTGCCCGGAATGAATCCGAGGCTCTGACGGTTGCAACGTCGGCAAGCAGTCCGTACAACCCGGGAGAGAAGCAGATGTCCGTATCGGACGAGACCACCACCGTGAGCGACGGCATCCTCCTGTCCGACGCCGCCGCAGCCAAGGTCAAGGGCCTGCTGGAGCAGGAGGGCCGCGAGGACCTGGCGCTGCGCGTCGCCGTTCAGCCCGGCGGCTGCTCGGGCCTGCGTTACCAGCTCTTCTTCGACGAGCGTTCGCTCGACGGCGACGTCGTGAAGGACTTCGACGGCGTCAAGGTCGTGACCGACCGGATGAGCGCCCCGTACCTGGGCGGCGCCTCCATCGACTTCGTCGACACGATCGAGAAGCAGGGCTTCACGATCGACAACCCGAACGCCTCGGGTTCCTGCGCCTGCGGCGACTCCTTCAGCTAAGCCCGAGGATCGCGGCACGACAGCGACACGACAGCGGCGGCGGTTCCCGGCATCAGGGACCGCCGCCGCTGTCGTATGCGCTCAGACAGGCGCTCAGGCGCGCGGTACGGCGCCGCCCGAGGCCGCGTCCACGATCTTCCGGTCGCCGATCGGCTCGTCCAGCGTCACCGTCCGCTTCAGCTCCTTGGCGATCATGATGCAGACCTTCTTGCTCTCCGGCTGGGACTCCGTGACGGACACCCGCACCTGGCCAGGGCTCTCCTCGGCGCTCGCCTTGTAGGTGCTGCACACGCCGCCCCAGAACGTCACCGTCAGGGTCCGCCCGTCGGCGCTGTACGAGGTGATCCGCCGGTCCCCGGCCTGCGGCGAGGGCTCCGGCTCCGCGAGGTGTGCGGGATCCACGGCGACCTGCGAGACCGTGCTGACCGGTCCGTCCGCGACGGGTCGCACCGTGAACAGCCAGGACGGCACGAGCGTCTGCTTCCCGTCCATGTACTGCGTGGCGAGCCCGAACACCGCCTTGTTCACCGTCATCTCGAACGGCTCCGCCGTGTCGCCCTGCACCGCACAGTCCGCCGGAGGTGCCGTCTGCTCGCCCTCCAGGGGTACGGGGGTGGCGCAGCCGCCGACATCGGGAGTGCCGCCGCCCTTGGACGTGGCGTTCAGCTGCTTCAGCGCCTCTGCCGCGCCGATCACCGGATAGGTGTCGCCCTTCTCCAGGCCCTTCAACTGTCCGCTGCCGCCCACCACTTCGCCGTCGGCGCCCACCTGGATGCCGGTCGACCAGCCGTACGTCGGCAGGCCGCCGATCACCGGGTCGGCGTTCACCACCCGTACGGCGCCCATCAGTTGGCTCGCGTCGAGGGCGGCCTTCTCCTGGCCCAGCGCCTTGAGCACGGGCGCCGCGGCCGCCTTCGCGGCCTTCTCGCTCACCGGGACGGTGCGGATCGCCCGCGTGTCTCCGTCGGCCCGGCTCGCGCAGACGGTCTCGGACGCGCACTGGTCGGGGCCGCCCGGGGCGTACCGGGCGAAGGTCCAGGTGCCCGGGGCCTGCTTGTTGACCCGGAGGACCGGGCCGGAGCCGTCGTTGTCCGTGCCCACCTTCCAGGCGGTGCCCTCCGCCCTGGGGGCACCCTCCAGGCCGAGTGCCTGTGCCAGCCTCGCCACGTCCGCCGCGCTCACCGTGCCCGTCGAGTGGTGGACGGCCGCCTTCTCCGGCCCTTCGGGCAGCTCGCCGGAGGCCCGGTAGACGATCCCGTCCCCGCCGGGCGGCGGTTCGCCGGGGGCGATGCCCCGCGACGGCTCGGACGGGCTGTCGGCTGGCTGGTCCAGGGAGAGCAGGGGAGGGGTGCGGTCCCCGCGGGCCGCCGCGCTGTCCTCCGCGGAACCGCCGCCGCCCGCCGAGGCGGCCCAGTACGCGCCGCCGCCTCCGGCGATCAGTACCGCTGCCGCCACCGATGCGACGGCGAGGGGTGAACGCCGCCGCCGTGGGCCGGACACGTCGTTGTCAGGTCGCTCGGTGCTCACCGGATCGCTCCTTCGACTGCATAGCCGGTCTTACCGCCTGTCCCCCGAGTGGGGACAACGGTGGGACGGAGCAGGGGAGCGTGCGGTTCCACGGCGGGGGCGGGGGAGCCGCCTCCGCCGTACCCGAGCCGCGCTCAGTCGCCGTACTCGGCCATCGCGTCGATGAGCCGGGCGGACGCGGGCGGCACCGTGACCCCGTGAATCAAGGACGGAGCCACCGGCGCCGTGGCAGTCTTCGTGGGTACCACCCAGTGCGGAGCCATCCGCGCGCAGTCACCGCGCAGCTCGGCCAGGCTCATCTCGGATTCGCGCGGAGCGATGTGCTTCGACATATCCGCACCGTACGCACCCCGGAGCTCAGGTATAAAGACCTACTATCGGGTAGTTTTCCCCTTTCGGGCCCGGTGCGGCGAACGGGTAGCGTGAACTGTCACGCCGTCCCGGAGGGTGCGCTCACGCGTTTCCTCCGCTTTCCGCAGGAGCAGCCTCCCCGTGCGCATTGCAGTCACCGGCTCCATCGCCACCGACCACCTCATGACCTTCCCCGGCCGTTTCGCGGACCAGCTGGTCGCCGACCAGCTGCACACGGTCTCGCTCTCCTTCCTGGTCGACAACCTCGATGTGCGCCGGGGCGGTGTCGCGGCCAACATCTCCTTCGGCATGGGGCTCCTCGGCACCCGCCCGATCCTGGTCGGCGCCGCCGGATCGGACTTCCACGAGTACCGCGCCTGGCTCGACCGGCACGGCGTCGACACCGGCTCCGTCCGGATCTCCGAGGTCCTGCACACGGCCCGGTTCGTCTGCACGACGGACGCCGACCACAACCAGATCGGCTCCTTCTACACCGGTGCGATGAGCGAGGCCCGGCTGATCGAGCTGAAGAGCGTCGCCGACCGCGTGGGCGGCCTCGATCTCGTCTCCATCGGCGCCGACGACCCCGAGGCGATGCTCCGCCACACCGAGGAGTGCCGCACCCGGGGCATCCCCTTCGCCGCGGACTTCTCGCAGCAGATCGCGCGGATGGACGGCGAGGAGATCCGCATCCTGCTCGACGGCGCCACGTACCTCTTCTCCAACGAGTACGAGAAGGGGCTCATCGAGTCCAAGACCGGCTGGACCGACGAGGAGATCCTGGCCAAGGTCGGCCACCGGGTCACCACGCTCGGCGCCCGCGGCGTCAGGATCGAGCGCGTCGGCGAGGCCACGATCGAGGTCGGCTGCCCCGACGAGGAGAAGAAGGCCGACCCGACCGGCGTCGGTGACGCCTTCCGCGCCGGTTTCCTCTCCGGTCTCGCCTGGGGCGTCGGCCTGGAGCGTGCCGCCCAGGTCGGCTGCATGCTCGCCACCCTGGTCATCGAGACGGTCGGCACACAGGAGTACACCCTGCGCCGCACCCACTTCATGGACCGCTTCACCAAGGCGTACGGCCACGAGGCCGCCGCCGAGGTCCAGGCGCACCTCTCCTAGGACCCGCTCACCGCAACCGGCTCAGTGGAGCCGGCGGACCACATAGGCCGAGCCCCGGTCCGCCGGCTCCTCACCCACGTACTCCTGCTCGCGCATCTCGCACCAGGCGGGGATGTCGAGGCGGGCCGCCTCGTCGTCGGCCAGGACCGTCACCGTGCCGCCCACCGGTACGTCCCCGATCACCTTTGCGAGCTCGATCACCGGGATCGGGCAGCGCCTGCCGAGCGCGTCGACGACGAGCGAGGCCGTCGCGGCGGGGGAGGGGGCCGCGGCGACGGGGGCGCCCAGCCGTTCCCGTACGCCGGTGACGACCCCGGGAAGCACTTCCAGGAAGCGGTCGACGTCGGCCTCCGTGGTCCCCCTGGGCAGCGACACCCGGACGTTCCCCTCCGAGAGCACCCCCATCGCCTTGAGCACATGGCTCGGCATCAGCGTGCTGCTCGTGCAGGACGAACCGGACGATACGGAGAATTCGGCGCGGTCCAGCTCCTGGAGCACTGTCTCTCCGTCGACATAGAGACAGGAGAAGGTCACCAGATGCGGCAGCCGGCGCACCGGATCGCCGACCACCTCCACATCGCCCACCAGCTGCGGCACCCGCGTCCGGATCCGGTCGACCAGCGCCCGCAGCCGTACGGACTCCGCCGCCGACTCGGCCCGTACCGCCCGCAACGAGGCCGCCGCCGCCACGATCGCCGGAAGGTTCTCGTACCCGGCTGCCCGCCCCGACTCCCGTTCGTCCGCGGGGCCTTGAGGCGCGAACCGGACACCCTTGCGTACGGCCAGCAGCCCCACTCCCGCCGGTCCGCCCCACTTGTGGGCGCTGGCGGTCAGCAGCGACCAGCCGGCGGGCACCGGCCCCCAGCAGAGCGACTGGGCCGCGTCCACCAGCAGCGGCACACCCGCCGAGCCGCAGATCCCGGCGACCTCGGCCACCGGCTGCTCGGTGCCGACCTCGTGGTTGGCGGACTGCAGACAGGCCAGCGCGGTGTCCTCGCGCAGAGCCTCGGCGAAGGCCGCAGGACCGACCGCGCCGGACCGGTCGACGCCCACCTCGGAGAACGAGCCGCCCGCCGCCTCGTGGGCGGCGGCCGAATGGAGCACCGACGAATGTTCGACCGCGGAAACGACCAGGTGGCGGCCGACACGCCGACGCCCCGAAAGGGCCCCCGCAATCCCTGAGTGCACCGCCCGGGTCCCCGAAGAGGTGAACACGAGCTCGTCGGGGCGGCACCCGACGGCCTCCGCCGCGGCCTCCCGCGCCGCGTCCAGCAGCATCCTGGCCCGCCGCCCCTCGCGGTACAGCCTGGCCGGATCGGCCCAGCCCTCGTCGAGTGAGGCAAGCAGCGCCTGGCGGGCGACGGGATGCAGAGGGGCGGAGGAGGCCGCGTCGAAGTAGGGCACGGCGCCACGCTAGCCCGCGACCGGCCCGCATCCCGGAAGGGGATGGCCGCACCGGCAGGAGAGAGGGCGTCAGATGGCCCCCGGAGGCCCGGATTCCATCCCTTCGGGGAGTCGGGCGGCGCGTTGGGCACCCTCCCCGCGCGACCCCAAATAGCGTCCAGTAGGGTTTGGTCCGCATAAACATCCAAACCCCTGCCCGCGACAGGGACGGCGACCGACCAGAGAGACGGGCGCGCCGACCGTGCGGGCGAGACTCTCGGGAAGGCGCTACGTGAGTCCCAACGGCTCCGACCGCTCGTCGCGGCGCCCGATGCGGCGGAAGCTGCCGCAGGTGCTGACTGCGGGCCTGGTTCTGGCGACGGCCTCAGGTTGTTCGTACAACTGGGAAGATTTTCCCCGCCTCGGTATGCCCACACCGGTAACGGAAGAGGCCCCTCGGATCCTCTCCCTCTGGCAAGGCTCGTGGGCGGCAGCGCTCGTCACGGGTGTCCTTGTCTGGGGGCTGATCCTCTGGAGCGTCATCTTCCACCGGCGTTCGCGCACCAAGGTGGAGGTCCCCCCGCAGACCAGGTACAACATGCCCATCGAGGCGTTGTACACAGTTGTTCCCCTCATCATCGTCTCGGTGCTCTTCTACTTCACCGCGCGCGATGAATCGAAGCTCCTGGCGCTTGAGGACAAGCCCGCCCACACGATCAATGTGGTCGGCTACCAGTGGAGCTGGGGCTTCAACTACATCGAGAAGGTGGAGGGCCAGCCCTCCGCCGGCAGCGAGATCCCCAAGGAGCTCGACGCCATCCCCGACCGGTTCCGCGAGGACTTCCCCGAGGGCGCCGGCGGCGTCTACGACGTGGGCGTCCCCGGTACCCGTAACCCGCAGAACGGCAACCCGGGTCCGACCCTGTGGCTGCCGAAGGGCGAGAAGGTCCGCTTCGTTCTGACTTCGCGTGACGTCATCCACTCCTTCTGGGTGGTGCCGTTCCTCATGAAGCAGGACGTCATTCCGGGCCACACCAACGCGTTCGAGGTGACTCCCAACCGGGAGGGCACCTTCATGGGCAAGTGCGCCGAACTCTGTGGCGCCGACCACTCCCGGATGCTCTTCAACGTCAAGGTCGTCTCCCCCGAGCGTTACCAGCAGCACCTCAAGGAGCTGGCGGAGAAGGGTCAGACGGGCTACGTGCCGGCAGGCATCGAGCAGACGGACCCGGCCAGGAATGCGGAGACGAACAAACTGTGAGCATCCTCAACGAACCTCAGGGTGCCGCGGCAGCAGACGACTCGTACGAGGACGAGCTGCCGGTACGGCGCAAGCAGCCGGGAAACGTCGTCATCAAGTGGCTGACCACCACTGACCACAAGACGATCGGCACGCTCTACCTGGTCACGTCGTTCGCGTTCTTCTGCATCGGCGGACTCATGGCGCTCTTCATGCGCGCCGAGCTGGCCCGTCCCGGCACGCAGATCATGTCGAACGAGCAGTTCAACCAGGCGTTCACGATGCACGGCACGATCATGCTGCTGATGTTCGCGACGCCGCTGTTCGCCGGGTTCGCCAACTGGATCATGCCGTTGCAGATCGGCGCGCCCGATGTGGCGTTCCCGCGGCTGAACATGTTCGCGTACTGGCTGTACCTCTTCGGCTCGATCATCGCGGTGGCGGGCTTCCTGACCCCGCAGGGTGCGGCCGACTTCGGCTGGTTCGCCTACTCCCCGCTGTCGGACGCCGTCCGCTCGCCGGGTGTCGGCGCCGATATGTGGATCATGGGTCTGGCCTTCTCCGGCTTCGGCACGATCCTCGGTTCGGTCAACTTCATCACCACGATCATCTGCATGCGCGCGCCCGGCATGACGATGTTCCGTATGCCGATCTTCACCTGGAACGTGCTGCTGACCGGTGTGCTGGTCCTGCTCGCCTTCCCGGTTCTGGCAGCCGCGCTCTTCGCGCTGGAGGCGGACCGCAAATTCGGTGCGCATATCTTCGACGCGGCCAATGGCGGCGCATTGCTCTGGCAGCACCTCTTCTGGTTCTTCGGCCATCCAGAGGTGTACATCATCGCCCTGCCATTCTTCGGAATCGTTTCCGAAGTGATTCCGGTCTTCAGCCGGAAGCCGATGTTCGGCTACATCGGTCTGATCGCGGCGACGATCTCCATCGCGGGCCTCTCGGTCACCGTGTGGGCGCACCACATGTACGTCACGGGCGGCGTCCTATTGCCGTTCTTCTCGTTCATGACCTTCCTTATCGCGGTGCCGACCGGTGTGAAGTTCTTCAACTGGATCGGCACCATGTGGAAGGGGTCGTTGTCCTTCGAGACACCGATGCTCTGGGCCGTCGGCTTCCTGATCACCTTCGCCTTCGGTGGTCTGACCGGCGTCATCCTGGCCTCGCCGCCGATGGACTTCCACGTCTCCGACTCGTACTTCGTCGTCGCGCACTTCCACTACGTCGTCTTCGGCACCGTGGTCTTCGCGATGTTCTCCGGATTCCACTTCTGGTGGCCGAAGTTCACGGGCAAGATGCTGGACGAGCGGCTCGGCAAGATCACGTTCTGGACGCTGTTCGTGGGCTTCCACGGCACGTTCCTGGTGCAGCACTGGCTCGGTGCCGAGGGCATGCCGCGGCGTTACGCGGACTACCTCGACGCGGACGGCTTCACCGCCCTGAACACGATCTCGACGATCTCCTCGTTCGTCCTCGGACTGTCGATCCTGCCGTTCTTCTACAACGTGTGGAAGACCGCCAAGTACGGCAAGAAGATCGAGGTCGACGACCCGTGGGGTTACGGCCGTTCGCTGGAGTGGGCCACTTCCTGCCCGCCGCCGCGGCACAACTTCCTCACGCTGCCGCGGATCCGTTCCGAATCCCCGGCGTTCGACCTGCACCACCCGGAGATCGCGGCGCTCGAACAGCTTGAGCACCACTCCGACGCCGACAAGGCTCTCGCCGGTGGCAAGGAGGCAGGCAAGTGAAGATCCAGGGCAAGCTGTTCATCTGGCTGAGCGTCTTCATCCTCGCCATGGCCGTCACGTACGGCGTGTGGTCGAAGGAGCCGGTCGGCACCACCGCACTGGTCCTGTCCTTCGGACTTTCCATCATGATCGGCTTCTACCTGGCCTTCACGGCCAACCGGGTCGACGCGATGGCCCAGGACAACAAGGAAGCCGACGTCGCGGACGAGGCCGGCGAGGTGGGGTTCTTCTCCCCGCACAGCTGGCAGCCGCTCTCGCTGGCCATCGGTGGCGCCTTCGCCTTCATGGGCGTCATCTTCGGCTGGTGGCTGCTCTACTTCTCGGCCCCGCTCCTGCTGATCGGTCTCTTCGGCTGGGTCTTCGAGTACTACCGCGGCGAGAACCGCACCCAGTGACACCGCACCACCCGTAGGACCCGTTCCACCTGGTAAAAGGCCCGGCCGCTCAGCAATGAGCGACCGGGCCTTTCGCTCGTTTGCAGTCATTGAACGCGCTGGAACGGATGAATCTTCTTACGTTGAGTTCATGACGCACACGCCGCGCATCCGCACCGTAGTGAGCTGCACTCTGCTGGTCGTGACCCTGGTTGCAGGTGCGACCGCCTGTGGCGAGCCCGATGGTCATCCGCTCTCTGCCAGGCCGTACGACGCGGCCGGGCAGGTGTCCTTCAACGGCCCCTCGGGCAAGGAGAAGGCGGACCCGGACAAGCCCCTCGAAGTCACCGTCAAGGGTGAGGACGGCCGTATCACCGACGTGACGGCCGTGGACGCGGACGGCCGCCATCTCGCCGGCGAGCTCGCCGCCGACGGGAAGCGCTGGCACTCCACGGCCCCGCTCGCGGCCGGTGCCCGGTACACCGTCAAGGTCTCCACCGAGGACGAGGACGGGGCCCCCGGCAGCCGTACGCTCGCCTTCGACACCGCCTCGCCCAAGAAGCTGCTGAAGGTCTCCTTCGGCCCGGAGAAGGGCACCTACGGCGTCGGACAGCCCATCACGGCGGAACTCAGCGCTCCGGTGAAGGACAAGGCCGCCAGGGCGACCGTGGAGCGCGCACTGAAGGTCCGGTCGACACCCGCCGCCGCCGGCTCCTGGTACTGGGTCGACGACAAGAACCTGCACTTCCGCCCGCAGGACTACTGGCCCGCCAACGCCACCATCGATGTCCGGAGCAACCTCTCGGGCATCAAGGTGACCAACTCCCTCTACGGAGCCGCGGCGAAGCCCCTGAAGCTCACCACCGGGGACCGGATCGAGGCCATCACCGACGCCTCGGACCACTCGATGACGGTGCTGCGCAACGGAGAAGTGATCAACACCATTCCGGTGACCACGGGCAAGCCCGGCTTCTCCACCCGCAACGGCGTCAAGGTCGTGCTGGCCAAGGAGTACTACGTACGCATGCGCGGTACGAGCGTCGGGATCGCCGAGGGCTCGTCCGAGTCGTACGACCTGCCGGTGTACTACGCGACCCGGGTCACCTGGAGCGGCGAGTACGTGCACGCGGCCCCCTGGTCGACCGGCTCCCAGGGCAACGCCAACGTCAGCCACGGCTGTACGGGCATGAGCACGGGCGACGCCGAGTGGTTCTTCGACACCGTCCGCCAGGGCGACATCGTCAAGGTCGTCGGAAGCATCGGCGACACGATGACGCCGTTCGACAACGGATTCGGCGACTGGAACCTGTCCTGGGAGAAGTGGCAGCAGGGCAGCGCACTGCACAACGGCACGCCCGACAGCACGGTCGGAGACACCGTCCAGGCGGCGCGCCTGCGCCCCCACGTCTGACCCGGCCGGGGAGTGCGCCGCCCCTCAGCGGAACAACGAACAGATGATCGGGAGCCCTCAGGCGCCCACGGAGAGCTTGCCCCGCAGCAGAGCGGCGAGGGCGTCCGCGAACTCGACCGGCTCGACCGGCAGGGTCACCGCGCCGTCCGCGCGGCTCCAGGTGGCCAGCCAGGCGTCCTGCGGGCGCCCGATCAGCAGCAGCACAGGCGGGCAGTGGAAGACCTCGTCCTTGATCTGCCGGCAGACACCCATACCGCCCGCAGGGGCGGTCTCGCCGTCCAGGACGCAGACGTCGATGCCTCCGTTGTCCAGCGCGGTCAGGACGGCGGGCAAGGTCGCGCACTCCACGAACTCCACCGGGGGCACATCCGACGCCGGCCTGCGACCTGCTGCCAGCCTCACCTGTTCGCGGGTGTTGGCGTTGTCGCTGTAGACCAGGACCGTGGCGGTCGGCTGCATTGTTCCTCCGTGACATCTGCGTCTTCGGGGCTCTCCGGGCATGAACCGATGCGCGGATCGTACTCCGACCAACAGCCTGTCAGCACCGGTAATGACACCGATTCGATGGGCCGTTCGGGGAGGACACACGCGGTTGACACACCGAACGGCACCCCCGGGAGTGAGGGCGGGATAAGCGACCGACATAATGTCGGTCGTGGCGACAGCAACGACAGTAGAAACCGGGCACGCGCACCCGTCGGTCAATCGACCGAACCTCACCAGCGTCGGAACCATCATCTGGTTGAGTTCCGAGCTGATGTTCTTCGCGGCCCTCTTCGCGATGTACTTCACCCTGCGATCGGTGATGGGACCGGATCACTGGAAGGAGATGGCTCATCATCTGAACTTCCCGTTCTCGGCGACGAACACCACGATCCTGGTGCTCTCCTCACTCACCTGCCAGCTCGGCGTCTTCGCCGCGGAGCGGGGCGATGTGAAGAAGCTCCGCACCTGGTTCATCATCACGTTCGTGATGGGTGCGATCTTCATCGGAGGCCAGGTCCTGGAGTACACCGAGCTGGTCAAGGACGCGGGGCTCTCCCTGTCGTCCGACCCGTACGGCTCGGTGTTCTACCTGACCACCGGCTTCCACGGTCTGCATGTGACAGGCGGTCTCATCGCCTTCCTGCTGGTTCTCGGCAGGACGTACGCAGCCAAGAGGTTCACCCACGAACAGGCCACCGCCGCCATCGTCGTGTCCTACTACTGGCACTTCGTCGATGTCGTCTGGATCGGCCTGTTCGCCACGATCTACATGATCAAGTAACCGGGCTCGCACCCACACACCATCGACGCAGAAGATCCTGACACCGGGGTAATCCGTGAAAAAGCTCTCCGCACGACGACGCCATCCGCTGGCGGCGGTCGTCGTACTACTCCTCGCGCTGGCGGCTACCGGGGGGCTGTACGCCGCTTTTGCGCCTGCGGGTAAGGCGCAGGCAGACGAAACCGCCCAGTCCCTCGCTATCGAAGAGGGCAAGAAGCTCTACTCCGTAGGCTGCGCCAGCTGCCACGGAACCGGCGGTCAGGGCACCACCGACGGGCCGCTCCTCGTGGGCGTGGGCTCCGCCGCCGTCGACTTCCAGGTCGGTACGGGCCGTATGCCGGCACAGCAGCCGGGCGCCCAGGTACCGAAGAAGAAGGTCATCTACACCCAGGCACAGATCGACCAGCTCGCGGCGTACGTCGCGTCGCTCGGCGCCGGTCCGATCACGCCGACAGAGAAGCAGGTCAACCCCGAGGGCGCGGACATCGCCAAGGGCGGGGACCTGTTCCGTACCAACTGCGCCCAGTGCCACAACTTCACCGGCGAGGGCGGCGCGCTGACACACGGCAAGTACGCCCCCAGCCTGGCGGACGTGAGCCCGAAGCACATGTTCGAGGCCATGCAGACCGGCCCGCAGAGCATGCCGTCCTTCCCCGACACGACGATGCCGGAGCAGGAGAAGAGAGACATCATCGCGTACGTCCAGACCGTGAACGGTGACGACTCGGCCAGCCCCGGTGGGCTGAAGCTGGGTGGTCTCGGACCGGTCAGCGAGGGTCTCTTCGGCTGGATCTTCGGGCTCGGCGCACTGATCGCAGTTGCCGTTTGGGTCGCGGCCCACACCGCTAAGGCCAAGAAGTCATGAGTAGCCAAGAGATTCCAGAAGAGATCCTGCCGGTCGAGCAGGACACCGCGCACGGCGCGGTAGAGGTCGCGGACGATCCGTTCGCCGACCCGGGGCTGCCGGCCCACAAGCCGCGCATCCAGGACATCGATGAGCGCGCCGCGAGGCGCTCCGAGCGCGCGGTCGCGTCTCTGTTCACGCTGTCCATGCTGGCGACGGTCGGGTTCATCGCGTCCTACGTCATCTTCCCGGTCGACAAGATCGTCTACATCTGGCCGTTCGGCCACGTGAGTGCGCTGAACTTCTCCCTGGGCATGACCCTCGGTGTGGCGCTCTTCTGCATCGGCGCGGGCGCCGTCCACTGGGCGCGCACCCTGATGTCCGACGTGGAGACGGCTGCCGAGCGTCACCCCATCGAGGCCGAGCCCGAGGTCAAGGCGCAGGTTCTCGCCGACTTCGCGGCCGGTGCCGCCGAGTCCCAGTTCGGCCGGCGCAAGCTGATCCGCAACACCATGTTCGGTGCGCTGGCCCTGGTGCCGCTCTCCGGTGTGATGCTGCTGCGCGACCTCGGCCCGCTGCCGGAGAAGAAGCTCCGCACCACCATGTGGCGCAGGGGCAAGCAGCTCATCAACATGAACACGATGGAGCCGCTGCGCCCCGAGGACATCGTCGTCGGTTCGCTGACCTTCGCCATGCCCGAGGGCCTGGAGGAGGACGCGCACGACTTCCAGACGCAGATGGGCAAGGCCGCCCTGATGATCGTCCGGATCGAGCCGGACGACATCAAGAACAAGCGTGAGCGCGAGTGGGCCCACGAGGGCATCGTGGCGTTCTCGAAGATCTGCACCCACGTCGGCTGCCCGATCAGCCTGTACGAGCAGCAGACGCACCACGTCCTCTGCCCGTGCCACCAGTCCACCTTCGACCTCTCCGACGGCGCCCGCGTCATCTTCGGTCCGGCCGGTCACCCGCTCCCGCAGCTGCGGATCGGCGTGAACACTGAGGGCAACCTCGAGGCGCTGGGTGACTTCGAAGAGCCCGTCGGTGCTGCATTCTGGGAGCGCGGATGAGTACTGCGACAGACGACAAGCGCAAGGCACCCGCCGGTGAGCGGGTGGCCGACTGGGCGGACGGCCGGCTCGGCATCTACGGCCTGGCCAAGGCCAACATGCGCAAGATCTTCCCGGACCACTGGTCCTTCATGCTCGGGGAGATCGCGCTCTACAGCTTCATCATCATCATCCTCACGGGTGTGTACCTGACGCTGTTCTTCAACCCCAGCATGGGCGAGGTCGTGTACCACGGCTCGTACGAGCCGTTGCAGGGCATCCGGATGTCCGAGGCGTACGCCTCGACGCTCCGCATCAGCTTCGATGTCCGCGGTGGTCTGCTCGTCCGGCAGATCCACCACTGGGGCGCGCTGATCTTCCTCGCCGCCATGTTCGTGCACATGATGCGCGTCTTCTTCACGGGTGCGTTCCGCAAGCCCCGTGAGGTCAACTGGGTCTTCGGCTTCCTGCTGTTCGTCCTGGGCATGTTCACCGGTTTCACCGGATACTCGCTCCCGGACGACCTGCTGTCGGGCACCGGTGTCCGCTTCATGCAGGGCGCGGTCCTGTCGGTGCCGGTCGTCGGGACGTACCTCTCGATGTTCCTGTTCGGCGGAGAGTTCCCCGGCTTCGACTTCGTCGGCCGGTTCTACTCGGTCCACATCCTGCTGCTGCCGGGCCTCATGCTCGGGCTCGTGGTCGCCCACCTGATCCTGGTCTTCTACCACAAGCACACGCAGTTCGCGGGTCCCGGCAAGACGAACAACAACGTCGTCGGCATGCCGCTGCTGCCGGTGTACATGGCGAAGGCCGGAGGCTTCTTCTTCCTGGTCTTCGGTGTCATCGCCATCGTGTCGGCCATCGCCTCGATCAACCCGATCTGGGCACTCGGTCCGTACCGCATCGACCAGGTGTCCACCGGTGCTCAGCCCGACTGGTACATGGGCTTCTCCGAGGGCCTGATCCGCGTGATGCCGGGCTGGGAGATCAACGCCTGGGGTCACACACTCGTCCTGGGTGTGTTCATCCCGCTGGTGATCTTCCCGCTGGTCCTGGTCGCGATCGCGGTCTACCCGTTCATCGAGTCCTGGGTCACCAAGGACAAGCGCGAGCACCACATCCTGGACCGCCCGCGCAACGTGCCGACACGCACGGCGTTCGGCGTGGCCTGGATCACCTGGTACTTCGTACTGCTCGTCGGTGGTGGTAACGACCTGTGGGCCACGCACTTCCACCTGTCGATCAACGCCATCACCTGGTTCGTCCGGATCGCGTTCTTCGTGGCTCCGGTCGTCGCGTTCATCGTGACGAAGCGGATCTGCCTCGGCCTTCAGCGCCGCGACAAGGAGAAGGTGCTGCACGGACGCGAGTCCGGCATCATCAAGCGCCTGCCGCACGGTGAGTTCGTCGAGATCCACGAGCCGCTCAGCCCGGGCCAGCTGCACACGCTGACCGCGCACGAGCAGTACAAGCCGGCCGAGATCGGCCCTGCGGTCGACGAGAACGGTGTCAAGCGCAAGGTCTCCCCGGTGGAGAAGCTGCGCGTCAAGCTCAGCAAGGGCTACTACGGCGAGGACAACCAGATCGCCAAGCCCACCACCGAGGAGTACAAGGAGATCACCAGCGGCCACGGCCACCACTGATCACCTGAACTGATCGCCACAGCGAGAGCCCCGTCCATCGAATGGACGGGGCTCTTTGCCGCCCTCCGGGCTGGATAAGGTAGAGGCCATCCCCTTATCGGCTGTGGACCCCAGGAGCGGACCATGAACGTTGTGACCCCGGACGGCGGCGACAGCGTGGCGGCTCGTTCCTGGCCGGGCGTGCTGAACCCGCTGCTGCGTGGCGAGGACCTGTCGTCGGACGACACCGCGTGGGCGATGGACCGCATCATGAGCGGCGAGGCGACCGACGCGCAGATCGCCGGTTTCGCCGTCGCGCTGCGCGCCAAGGGCGAGACGGTCGACGAGGTCACCGGGCTCGTACGGGCCATGTACGAACACGCCAACACCATTCACGTACCGGGCCGCACGGTCGACATCGTCGGCACCGGCGGAGACCTCGCCAAGACGGTCAACATCTCCACGATGTCGGCGATCGTCATCGCGGGGACCGGCGCCAAGGTCGTCAAGCACGGCAACCGGGCCGCCTCGTCGGCGAGCGGGTCGTCCGACGTCCTGGAGAAGCTCGGCGTCAACCTCGAACTGACCCCGCAGCGCGTCGTCCAGGTCGCGGAGGAGGCGGGCATCACCTTCTGCTTCGCCGTGAAGTTCCACCCCGCCCTGCGGTACGCGGCCAAGGCCCGCAAGGAGCTCGGCGCGCAGACCACGTTCAACATCCTGGGCCCGCTCACCAACCCGGCCCAGGTGCGCGCCCAGGCCGTCGGCGTCGCCGATCTGCGGATGGCGCCCATCGTGGCGGGCGTCCTCGCCGACCGCGGCAACTCGGCCCTGGTCTTCCGCGGCGACGACGGCCTCGACGAGCTGACCACCACGGCCACCTCACGGGTCTGGGTGGTCCGGGACGGTGCGGTGCGCGAGGAGGCGTTCGATCCGCGCGACGTCGGCCTGGAGCTGGTGCCCGTGGAGGCCCTGCGCGGCGCCGACGCCTCGTACAACGCCGATGTCGCCCGCCGGCTGCTGGACGGCGAGACCGGTCCGGTACGCGACGCGGTGGTGCTCAACACGGCGGCGGCGCTGGTCGCCCTGGACGGCGGGACGGGCACGCTGAACGAGGAGATCGCCGCCGGGATCGTACGGGCGCGGGAGTCGATCGACTCCGGTGCGGCCAAGCGGGTGCTGGAGCGCTGGGTGGCGGCCAGCAACGCCTGAACAGACGCTGTACGCACGGGGCGCGGTCCGGATAGCGGACCGCGCCTTGCGCATGTCCGTGCGTATGGCAAGATGCTGGGCAGGTCATGAGTGACAGCGAATAGGCCCCGGCTCGCTGTCCGGCAACCCTCCGTCCGTGGCGGGGTGCCCCGGGTGAAGACCAGGCCGTAGGCAGCGAGGTCTACGGCAAGCGCGGGCCCCTCGGCATCTGTGAATGCCAACCCCCGGGGTCCTGGTCCCTAGGGAGTCTCTTGTGAGCAAGCGAATGCGATAGGGCCCCTCCCGGCCCTCCTCCGCGCACCCTCCTTTCCTCTTCTCCTGCGCTGCCGCGTACTCGTCGGCGCGCGGAATTCGCCTGCCTGTTACGGGAGTTCGCCATGTCTGTCTCCACCGCTGCCATCGACCAGTCCATTTGTGCCCCGCTGCCGGTTCTGGGCAAGGACGTCACGGTTCCGCTCGTTACCGGTGGCGAAGTCACCTATGCCGCCCTCGACTACGCGGCCAGCGCCCCGGCGCTCCAGCGGGTGTGGGACGACGTCGCCGCGTACGCCCCGTACTACGGCAGCGTCCACCGGGGTGCCGGCTACCTCTCGCAGCTCTCCACGGACCTCTTCGAGAGCAGCCGCAGGACGGTCGCGGAGTTCCTCGGCTGCCGGGCCGACGACCAGGTGATCTTCACCCGCTCCACGACCGACTCCCTCAACCTGCTCGCCGCCGCGCTCCCCGCGGACTGCGAGGTCTTCGTCTACGAGACCGAGCACCACGCCTCACTGCTGCCGTGGCGCGACGCCCGCGTGACCTACCTCAACGCTCCCCGCACCCCGGGGCAGGCCGTCGAGGCCCTGGAGCGCGCGCTCGCCGAGCGCGACCCCTACGGCCCGGCGCTCGTCTGCGTCACCGGTGCCTCCAACGTCACCGGCGAGCTGTGGCCGGTCAGGGAGCTGGCCGCCGCCGCCCACGCCCACGGTGCGCGCATCGTGCTGGACGCCGCGCAGCTCGCGCCCCACCACCCGGTCGACATCGCGGAGCTGGACGTCGACTGGGTCGCCTTCTCCGGACACAAGCTGTACGCGCCGTTCGGTTCGGGAGTCCTCGCGGGCCGCGCCGACTGGCTCCAGGACGCGGAGCCGTACCTGGCCGGCGGCGGGGCCTCGCGCAAGGTCGCCCGGCGCACCGACGGCGGCGTGGACGTGGAGTGGCACACCACCGCGGCCCGCCACGAGGCCGGTTCGCCCAACGTCATCGGCGTCTACTCGATCGCCTCCGCCTGCAAGGCGCTGACCGAGGCGGGCTTCGACAGCCTCGTCGCCCGCGAGCAGCGGCTCGTCTCCGAGGTCCGTGCCGGACTCGCCGAGGTGCCCGAGGTCAGGGTGCTCTCGCTGTTCGGCGACGACGCCCCGCGGGTCGGCGTCATCTCCTTCGTCGTCGAGGACTGGAACAGTTCGCACTTCGCCGCCGCGCTCTCCGCGGAGTACGGCATCGGCGTCCGCGACGGCCTGTTCTGCGCCCACCCCCTGGTGCGGACCCTGCTGGGCAGCGACCCGCAGACCCAGGGCGAGTGCGGCGCTCCGGAGGCCGGTCCGGGCGAGCGGTCCCTCAACGCGATCCGGGTCAGCTTCGGGGCCGGTACGCCGGACGAGCACGTCGAGCGTTTCGTACGCGCGGTGAAGGAGCTGGTCAGCGACGGCGCCCAGTGGAAGTACCGCACGGAGGACGGCCGCTGCGTCCCGGACCGCGGAACCGCTCAGGTCTGATCCGGGCGAGAGGTCCTAGGCGTCGAGGCCGATCGCGAAGGCCGCTTCGAGGTCGTGCTGCGAGTACGTACGGAACGCCACGTGCGTGTCCGTTCCCTCGACGCCCGGGATCTTGCTGATCCGGCCGGGGATGACATCGGCGAGATCGTCGTGCCTGGCCACACGGACCATGGCGATCAGGTCGTACGTCCCGGTGACCGAGAAGACCTCGCTGACACTGTCCAGCGCGGCGATCGCCTCGGCGATCTCCGGAATCCGGTCCACGCTGGTCTTGATGAGCACGATCGCGGTGATCACGGCTGGCTTTCTCCCTCGGTGGCCGTGGCTGGAGACTTCACTCTAGCCGCACGGCGGTAGCACACCCAGGCGTAGAGGAACCCGGCGGCGAAGCCCGCCACATGGGCGAGATACGCCACGCCCGGGCTGTTCCCCACGCTCTGCGCCGCCAGCCACTGAAGGATGAACCAGAAGATCAGCACGATCCAGGCGGGGAAGCGCAGGGGCAGGAAGAAGAGGAACGGGAAGATGCTCGTGACCCGCGCCCTGGGGAAGAGGCAGAGGAACGCGCCGAGCACCGCGGAGATCGCACCCGACGCGCCCACCAGCGTCTGGTCCGATTCGGCGTGCGCCGCCGCGTAGACGAGCAGTGCCAGGTAGCCGCAGGAGAGATAGAAGACCGCGAACCCCACGTGGCCCATGCGTTCCTCGGCCATCGCCCCGAACACGTACAGGAACAGCATGTTGCCGAGCAGGTGCAGCCAGCTTCCGTGTACGAACAGTGCGGTGAGCGGGGTGAGCAGCGCACGCGTCGAACCGGCCCACAGTTCGCTGGGGATCACGCCCCACCGTTCGAAGTACGCGGCCTGCGCGGCGAGCAGCCGGTCGGCGGTGCCGTAGGAGAGGTTGAACCCCGACAACGGGCTGATCAGGAAGACGGCGCAGCACAACGCGATGAGTCCGTACGTGACGGGCGCACCGTCCGCCGCGGCCGCTCCCCGGACTCTCCTGGCCTTGTCGCGCCAATCGACTTCCCGCCAATCGATCATGCACAGAGCATGACGCACCGGCGGAGAACGGGACAGACCGCCTCGCCGTGTCGATGGGTATGCGCGAGGCCGTAGGGTTACGACAGGACATCCGCAGTTCGACGGCGCACCGCGAGATCGTTGAAACAGACAGCTTGAGGCTCGACGAACGACGAAAGAGGACGCAACGATGACGACGGTCCCCATGCCGACCGACGGGACCCGCTGGCGCTGCACGCTCTGCGGAAATCTCACCCGGTTCGACGTGACCCGCTCCTCCAAGGTCGTGGAGTACGTCCATCTGGACCTGGCCGGGGAGTCGAGCGTCGAGGAGCGCGAGGTGGTCAGTGAGACCATCGAGTCGGTGCGCTGCCGCTGGTGCAACGCGGTGGACCAGATCGAGCTGGTAGACAGGCCGGGCGCCGACTCCTGACGGGGCCGCGGACAGACATATTGGGGTGACGGATGGCGGAGCAGCCGACTCACGGCGCCGAACCGGCCGATGAGGCCGAGGGCGCCGTCGAGGCACTCGACCGTCCGCTGCCCGAGGGCGTGCGCCGCCGGGTCATCGCGCTGGTCTCGGACGCGTTCGGCGGCCTGACCGTCGGCGAACTCCCCACCCAGCTCAGGCAGTACGCCCGTTTCACGCCGACCCGCCGCGCCAAGTTCGCCGGGAACGCGATGGCGGCCGCCCTGGAGAGCGAGCCGGTGTTCCGCCGGCGCATCGGTGAGCGGCTCACCCAGGCCCAGCCCGAGCTGGCCGCCACGCTGGGGGCCGGCGCGCCGCCGGCCGCCGCCGATCCCGTCGATGTGGCCGCCGCGGCCTACGTGCTGCGGCCTGTCGGCTGGGTGAAGCTGGTCGAGGCCGCGGGCGAAGAGGTTCAGCGGGCCGACGCCGAGCGGGCCGACGAGGAGACCCGGCGCGAACTGGAGCGGCTGCGCGAGGAGCTGGCCCAGGCCCGCAGCCATACGAAGAGCGAGACCGAGCGGCTGCGTGCCGAACTCGACGCCGCCCGCAAGGAAGCGGAATCGCTCCAGCGCAAACTCCGCAGCGCCCTCAGCGAGGTGAAGCGCAGCGAGGCGGCCCTGCGCCGCGGTGGCGCCGAGGCCGACACCGTACGGTCCGAGGCGGCGGTGCAGATCTCGGCCGCCGAGAGCGAGTCCCGGCGGTTGAAGGCCCGGCTCGGCGAGGCGGAGGCGTCCGTCGAGGCGAGTCGCAGAGCGGCGAGGGAGGGGCGCTCGGTCGAGGACATGCGGCTGCGGCTGCTGCTCGACACCGTGCTCGACGCGGCACAGGGGCTGCGCCGCGAACTGGCCCTGCCGCCCTCCTCGATCCGTCCCGCGGACAGTGTCGAGGCAGTCGAGCCCGGCCGGATGTCACCCAAGGACATTGCCGCCAGGGCCCTTTCGGAGACCGATCCGGCGCTGCTCGACCAGCTGCTCGCGCTGCCGCAGGCGCATCTGATCGTCGACGGCTACAACGTCACCAAGACCGGCTATCCGCAGATGCCGCTGGAGAAGCAGCGGTTGAGGCTGCTGGGCGGTCTCTCGGTGCTGGCCGCGCAGACCGGCGCGGAGATGACCTGTGTGTTCGACGGGGCGGAGCTGGCCGCGCCCGTCCTGCTCGCACCGCCGCGCGGGGTGCGCGTGCTGTTCAGCAAGGCGGGCGTGACCGCCGACGAGCTGATCCGGCAGCTGGCCCGCGCGGAACCGCCCGGCCGGCCCGTCGTGGTGGTCTCCACCGACCGCGAAGTGGCCGACGGAGTGGCGAAGGCCGGTGCCAGGCCCGTCGCGTCCGCCTTGCTCCTGAAGCGGCTTTCGCGCGTCTGATGCCTTGTGACCAGCATGTGTGGCATGTCGGATTTTCCGGAACGTACCGTCAAGTTCCCGCTACACGCCGTGTGATGTGAGCAAAGAAGTACCTCGTGTGGCGAGATTTTGCTCGTGAGGATTTGAACTGATCACAAGTTGGTCACTAAGGTCGGGCCTCGAACCTTCGCACGGTTGATCACCCATCCGGGGTGGCAGCGAAGGAACCGCCGCGTCCGTGATGTGTACGGAGCCGGGGATTTCCGTCCCCCCATAGCCCGGTAGGCGGCTCGAGGAAGAAGGAGCTCGCCTTCGTGGCGTCCCACCGTCGTCCCAAGCAGCCGAGCCGCACCCGCGTGACCGTGCTCACCGCTACCGCCGCCGCGGCCGTGGCCCTGACCTCCCAGGCCGCGCACGCCGAGCCCAAGCCGACCAAGAGCGAGGTCAAGGCGAAGGTCGACAAGCTCTACCACGAGGCGGAAGCGGCCACCGAGAAGTACAACGGGGCCAAGGAGCAGCAGGACAAGCTCAAGAAGCAGGTCGACGGGATCCAGGACAAGGTCGCCCGCGGTCAGGACGAGCTCAACACCCTGCGCGGCGAGCTCGGTTCGCTGGCCACCGCCCAGTACCGCTCCGGTGGGATCGACCCGTCCGTCCAGCTCTTCCTCGCTTCGGACCCGGACAGCTTCCTCGACAAGGCGTCGGCGCTCGACCAGCTGACGGCGAAGCAGACCGAATCGCTCCAGAAGATCCAGTCGAAGCAGCGCACGCTCGCGCAGCAGCGCAAGGAGGCCCAGTCGAAGCTGGGCGACCTCGCCGACGTCCGCAAGGCGCTCGGTGAGAACAAGAAGAAGTTCCAGGGCAAGCTCGCCGACGCGCAGGCGCTCCTCAACACCCTGACCGAGGCCGAGCGGGCCAAGATGGCCGAGGAGGAGCAGCGCGCCAGCCGCGCGGCGAGCGAGCGGGTCAGCCTCGGTAACGAGGTCCCCGCCTCGGCACGCGGCGCCGCCGCCCTCCAGGCCGCCTCCACGCAGCAGGGCAAGCCGTACGTCTCCGGCGGCACAGGCCCCAACTCGTTCGACTGCTCCGGTCTGACCCAGTGGGCCTACGCCCAGGCCGGTGTCCAGATCACCCGGACCACGTACACCCAGCACAACGACGGCACGAAGATCGGCCGCAGCCAGCTGAAGCCCGGGGACCTGGTGTTCTTCAACAACCTGGCCCATGTGGGCCTGTACGCGGGCAACAACCAGATCCTGCACGCCCCGAAGCCGGGCACCGTGGTCCGTTACGAGTCGATGGACTACATGGGCACCTTCCAGTTCGGCGTGCGCATCTGACGCCCGAACGGGCGAATTACGGCACCCCTCGCTGACGCCCCCGCCCCGCCGGAGACCAAGGTCACCGGCGGGGCGGAGCTGTTTTCCGGCCCCCGCGGGGCCGCCGCGGCCTTTGGCCGCTGTGTAGCCGTCCGATTACTGTCTGCCTGCTGTGCAGCTCCCGGTCGTCGGTCCGCCCGCCCCGGGCGGCAAGGGGCTGCGCACCGTCCGCCGGTTCCGGCGGTCGGGTACGCGGAAGGGAGTGCGGCTTCCTGTGGTGTCCCATCGCCGTTCCACACAGTCCGGCCTCAACCGGACCGTCCGGGTCACTGTCCTGTCGGCCGCCGCGGCGACTGCCGCGGCCACACTCGGGGCCGTCCCGGCGAGCGCCGACCCGCAGGACACGCACGAGGCCACCAAGGCCCGTGTCGACCGGCTGTACGGCGAGGCCGAGCAGGCCACCGAGCGGTTCAACGAGGCCGGGGAGAAGGTCGGCCGGCTGCGTGGCGAGGTGGTCCGGGCGCAGGACACGGCGGCCCGCGGCCAGCAGGACATCAACCGGATGCGCACGGCCCTCGGTTCGATCGCAGGCGCGCAGTACCGCTCGGGCGGCATCGACCCGTCGATCGCCCTGCTGCTCTCGGCCGACCCGGACACCTACCTCGAACAGGCCGCCACCCTCGACCGGTTGAGCGAGCGGCGGACCCTCGAACTGCACAAGCTCCAGCGGGCGCAGCGCAAGGTCGCCCAGATCCGCGCGGAGGCCACCAGGTCCCTCGCCGAGCTGGAGAGCAGCCGGGCGGCCGTCACCCGCCACAAGCGCACCGTGGAGGGCAAGCTCGCCCAGGCACGGCAACTGCTGAACTCCCTGCCCTCCGAGGACCGGGAGACCCTCGACCGGGCCTCCCGCTCAGGACGTGACGAGCCGGTCCCGGCCCTCTCCGGCCAGGCGCCGGGCTCGGGGAGGTCCATGGCCGCCCTCGTGGCGGCCAGGCAGGCGCTCGGGCTGCCGTACGTGTGGGGTGCCAACGGGCCCAGCGGATTCGACTGCTCCGGGCTCATGCAGTGGGCGTACGCCCAGGCCGGGGTCAGCCTGCCGCGCACCTCCCAGGCCCAGCGGTACGCAGGCCGGATGGTGCCGCTCGAAGAGGCCCGCCCCGGGGACCTGGTCGCCTACCGCGCGGACGCGAGCCACATCGGGATGTACGCGGGCAACGGCCAGGTGATCCACGCCCCCTATCCCGGCGCCCCGGTGCGCTACGACCCTGTCGGCATGATGCCCGTCTCCTCGGTCACCCGTCTGTGACCGTACGATCGGCGGGATGGCTGTTCAGAGGCGTGAGGCAGGGCGGGAGCGGGCCCGGGCGCGGCGCACGGCGGGCGCCGTGCTCGCCGCGCTGCTGCTCGCGTCCGCCTGCGCGGCCCCCGGCGAGCAGGCCAGGGACACGGCCGCCCAGGAGATCCGCGCCACCCTGGAGCGCCGCGCGACCGCGGTCCTGAACCACGACCCGCAGGGGTACCTGGCCGCGCTCGCCCCGAAGGCCACGGCCCTGCGCGCCGCCCAGCTCACCGAGCTGGCCAACCTCGCCGACGTACCGCTGAAGTCGTGGACGTACGAGCTGAAGACCGTGACCCCGCACGGCGCCGGCCGGGTCACCGCCGACGTCGACCTCCGGTACCGGATCGACGGCTACGACCGGGCACCCGTATCCGCGGCCCGCACCCTGGAACTGGCCAAGGACGACGCCGACGGCCGCTGGTACATCGCCGCGGACCGGCCCGGCAAGGGCGCCGCGGGCCTGCTGTGGCAGCAGGGCGACATCGACGTCGTCCGGGGCAGCCACAGCCTCGTACTCGGAGTGGGCCGCCCCGAGGCCGAGCTGCGCCGGGTCGCGGACACCGCGGACCACGCAGTGCCGGCCGTCTCCGCCGCCTGGCCGGAGTCCTGGGCGCGCCGGGTGGTGGTGCTCGTGCCGGACTCGGTGGAGGACATGGCGGGGCTGCTCGGCTCGCCCGCGGCGAGCTACCGGGGCATAGCGGCCGTCACCACCGGGGAGGTGGGCGGTTCGGGCCGGGCTCCCGGCGCCGCCGACCGGGTGATCGTCAATCCGCAGGCGTACGCGATGCTCGGCGCGTTCGGGCAGCAGGTCGTCCTCACCCACGAGACCACCCATGTGGCGACCCGCGTCCGTACCTCCCCGGCCACCCCGGTCTGGCTCTCGGAGGGCTTCGCCGACTGGGTCGCCTACCGGGACGAGAACCGCGCGGCCGGTCTGATCGCGCCCGAGCTGGCCGAGGCGGTCCGCGGGGGAGAACAGCCCACCGTGCTGCCCGAGGACGAGGAGTTCGGCTTCGACGGCGACGCGGACAAGCTCGCAAGGGCGTACGAGGGGGGCTGGATGGCCTGCGAGCTCATCGAGGACCGCTGGGGCGCGGAGAAGCTGATCGCCTTCTACAAGGCCGTGGGGGGCCATCCGGGGCGGGACGGGGCGGTGGAGCAGGCGATGCACACGGTGCTCGGTACGACTCCGCAGGACTTCACGTCGAGCTGGCGCGACTACGTGGCGGCCCGGCTCGGCTGACGGTCCCCCCGCTCCGGGCCCCCGGCGGAGCCGGCGCGCGGTCCGTCCCCCGGCCCGGCCGGTACGGTCTCCCGCCACAACCGCAGCCCGGCGGCCAGCGTCGCGGCGACCAGCAGACCGTTGCGTACGAGGAGCAGCCCCACGCCCACCGCGTCACTGGCGACCACGTGCGCGAAGCCGAGCGGGAACTCCAGCAGGGTGACGCCCGTGGCCACCAGCACCAGACAGGCGGGCAGCGCCATGCGGCTGCCCCGGAACACCAGGCAGACGGCCGCCAGGCCGACCAGCCACAGCATGTACTGGGGACTGATGACCCGGCTGGTCGTGGTGAACAGCAGGACGGCCGTGAACGCCGCGTCCGCCGGAGTGCTCACCGTGAACGTCCGGGCCCGCAGCCGCCACACCAGGAGCCAGCCGAAGGCGAGCACGGTCAGCCCCATGGCGAGCGTGGACACCAGTGGGACGTACGCGCCGACGAACTCCATCGAGCCGTAGCGCAGCTCCACCCCGCCCTCCCAGCCGAACTGCCGCGCCACGTGGAACACCAGCGCCCCCAGCGACTCGATCTCGGTGCCCCGGTCGCGCTGGAACGACAGGAACGCGAACGCGCCGGGCAGCGCGGCCGCGCACAGCACGGCCAGCGTCACCGCCGCCGTCGCGGCGGCCGACCACGCGCTCCGGCTCGCCCGCCCGCGCGCCGTGCCCACCAGCAGCAGCAGGGGCCACACCTTCAGCAGCGCACCGAACGCGGCCAGTGCCCCCAGCACCCGCGGCCTGCGCACCCCGGCCAGCAGCGCCGTCACCGCGACCGCGGTGACCATCAGGTCGTAACGGGCGTACGAGGTCGGGCCGAGGAGCGGCACGCCCGCCACCCACACCCAGGCCCCCGCGCCGCTCCTGCCCGGCCGCCGCCCCGCGCGCAGCAGCAGGCCCAGCACCAGCGCGTCGCAGAACAGGACCACGACGTAGAAGGCCGACGGATAGTCCAGGAAGGGCAGCAGGGCAGGTGAGAGGACGGCGAGCGCGGCGACGGGCGGGTACTGCCAGGTGACGTCGTCCACCGGGTAGGTGCCGCTCCTCAGCACCTCGTACCAGCCGTGGTAGATCGCCGACACATCGCTCGTCACGTCAGGCCCCGGGACCGTGAAGACCTTGAGGACGCAGAGCAGCAGCGTCGCCCGGGTGAGCGCCCACACCGCGAGAGACAGACGTGTGCCGGTTGCTCCCGTCATGACTGCCTCATCCCGATCGGCGGTGGTTACGGAGGGCCATGATGCCGGGCGGGACGGGGCGGGAGCGATGAAGCGGGGCCGTTCGGTACTGTCGGCGGCGATGGACAAGACCCTGATCGTGACGAACGATTTTCCGCCCCGGCCCGGTGGTATCCAGGCGTTCCTGCACAACATGGCGCTGCGCGTGGACCCCGGACAGCTCGTCGTCTACGCCTCCACATGGAAGCGCGGCCCCGAGGGTGTCGCGGCCACCGCCGTCTTCGACGCCGAGCAGCCCTTCACCGTCGTGCGCGACCGTACGACGATGCTGCTGCCGACTCCGCGGGTCACCCGGCGGGCGGTTCAGCTCCTGCGCGAACACGGCTGCTCCTCCGTCTGGTTCGGCGCCGCGGCCCCGCTCGGCCTGATGGCGCCCGCCCTGCGCAAGGCGGGCGCGCGCCGGATCGTCGCCACCACCCACGGGCACGAGGCGGGCTGGGCCCAGCTGCCCGGCTCCAGGCAGCTGCTGCGCCGCATCGGCGAGGGCACGGACACGCTCACGTACCTCGGCGAGTACACCCGTTCCCGGATCGCGGCGGCCCTCACCCCTGAGGCTGCGGGCCGCATGGTCCAGCTGCCGCCCGGGGTCGACGAGAAGACCTTCCACCCGGCATCGGGCGGGGACCTCGTCAGGGCCCGGCTCGGGCTCACGGACCGGCCCGTCGTCGTCTGTGTGTCGCGGCTCGTCCCGCGCAAGGGCCAGGACACCCTGATCCTCGCCATGCCCGCGATCCTCGCGCGGGTGCCGGACGCGGTCCTCCTGATCGTCGGCGGCGGACCGTACGCGGGGGAACTGAAGAAGCTGGCCGCCGAGACCGGAGTGACGGACTCGGTGCGGTTCACCGGCCCGGTGCCGTGGGAGGAGCTGCCCGCGCACTACGGCGCCGGTGACGTCTTCGCCATGCCGTGCAGGACCCGGCGCGGCGGCCTCGACGTCGAGGGCCTCGGCATCGTCTATCTGGAGGCGTCCGCGACCGGCCTGCCGGTGGTGGCGGGCGACTCGGGCGGCGCGCCCGACGCCGTGCTCGACGGGGAGACCGGGTGGGTGGTGCGGGGCGGCTCCGCGGAGGAGTCCGCCGACCGGATCGTCACCCTGCTCCGCGATCCGGAGCTGCGGCGGCGGATGGGGGAGCGGGGCAGGGCCTGGGTCGAGGAGAAATGGCGCTGGGACCTGCTCGCACAGAAGCTGAGGACGCTGCTCTGAACCGCGCGAAGGGCCCCTGCCTCCCGGGACGGGGAGACAGGGGCCCTTCGCGTAAGTGCCCGATCAGGCGCGGTAGATGGACTCGACCTCGTCGGCGAAGTCCTTCGCCACCACATTGCGCTTCAGCTTCAGCGACGGCGTGATGTGGCCCGCCTCCTCGGTGAACTGGGCGGCCAGGACGCGGAATTTGCGTACGGACTCGGCCTTGGACACCGCGGCGTTGCCGTCGTCCACGGCCCGCTGCACCTCGGCCAGCAGCTCCGGGTCCTCGCGCAGCGACACGGCCGTCGAACCGGCGGGCTTGCCGTTCTCCTCGGCCCAGCGGCTCAGGAACTCCTCGTCCAGGGTGATCAGCGCGCCCACGAACGGACGCCCGTCACCGACCACCATGCACTCACCGACCAGCGCGTGCGCGCGGATCCGGTCCTCGATCACGGCGGGGGCGACGTTCTTGCCGCCCGCCGTCACGATGATCTCCTTCTTGCGGCCGGTGATCGCGAGATAGCCGTCCTCGTCGAGGGTGCCGATGTCACCGGTGTGGAACCAGCCGTCGGCCAGCGCCTCGGCCGTCGCCGTCTCGTTCTTCCAGTAGCCCGTGAACAGGTGCTCGCCGTGCAGCAGCACCTCACCGTCGTCGGCGATCCGGACGACCGAACCGGGCAGCGGCTGACCGACCGTACCGATCTTCTGCCGGTCCCACGGGTTGAAGGCGGTGGCCGCACACGTCTCGGTCAGGCCGTAGCCCTCCAGCACCGTGAAGCCGATACCGCGGTAGAAGTGGCCGAGCCGCTCACCGAGCGGCGCGCCGCCGGAGATCGCGTACTCGCCCTTGCCGCCGAGCACGGCCCGCAGCTTGCTGAAGACCAGCTTGTCGAAGACCTTGTGCTTGACCTTCAGACCGAGGGACGGCCCCTGCGGGGTGCCCAGCGCGCGGCTGTACGCGATCGCGGTGTCGGCGGCCCGGTCGAAGATCTTGCCCTTGCCGTCGGCCTGCGCCTTGGCGCGCGCCGAGTTGTAGACCTTCTCGAAGACCCGCGGCACACCGAGGATCAGCGTCGGCCGGAAGGCCGCCAGCTCATCGGTGAGGTTCTTGATGTCCGGCACGCAGCCGAGCTTGATCGGGGCCATCACCGAGGCCACCTCGACCAGCCGGCCGAAGACGTGCGCGGCCGGCAGGAAGAGGAGTACGGAGCACTCGCCCGTACGGAAGAGGGGCTTGAGCCGCTCCACCACGTTGCCGCACTCCGCGAAGAAGCTGCGGTGGGTCAGCACGCAGCCCTTGGGGCGGCCCGTGGTGCCCGAGGTGTAGACGATGGTGGCCGGGTCGTCGGCCTTGGCGCTCACCGTGCGCAGGTCCATGGTCTCCTCCGAGACCTGCGCCCCGGCGGCGGCCAGTTCGTCGACCGCGCCCTTGTCGATCTGCCACACGTGGTGCAGCTCGGGCAGTCCGTCCCGTACAGAGGCGACGGCCTCGGCGTGGGCGTCGCTCTCCACGATGACGCCGACGGCACCCGAGTCGCCCAGGATCCACTGGACCTGCTCGGGCGAACTGGTCTCGTAGACCGGGACGGTGACCGCGCCGGCGCTCCAGATCGCGAAGTCCAGCTGCACCCACTCGTAGCGGGTGCGCGACATCAGGGCGATCCGGTCGCCGGGCTGCACGCCCGCCGCGATCAGGCCCTTGGCCGCGCTTCTGACCTCGGCGAGGAACCGGGTGGCGGTGACGTCCGTCCAGACGCCGGCCACCTTGCGGCTCATCACCGCGACTTCGGGATGCTGAGCGGCATTGCGGCGGATGAGATCCGTCAGGTTGCCGTCCGAGGGGACCTCGTACAGGGCCGGAAGGCTGAACTCGCGCAAGACTGCTGCTCCTCATCGGGCGCCGGTGCCACGGCTCTGTGTGACGCACCGGATGCGGTCCAAAACTGGCACGTGCTCCGTGGGGTGAGCACGACTGGACTGCCCGGACGTTACCCACCGGTAGTCGGTTCCGGATAGGGGGTTCCGGCCAGATGTCTTATGCATCACACACATAGGTGGGCCTAGACGGGCACAGTAGTGCACCCATGTGACGACCCGGAAGTTACCGCAGGTCCTGCCACACCTACCCAGGCGGCAGACCGCGATCTAGGGTGATCGGATGCGAGGCAGCGGTGGGGACGGCCGGAGCGCGACCGCGAGGAGCGGTACGCGCGTCCACGTGGTCAGTGACGTGCACGGCAACACCGAGGCGCTCGCACGCGCGGGAGACGGCGCCGACGCCCTCATCTGCCTCGGTGACCTGGTGCTCTTCCTCGACTACGCCGACCACTCGCGCGGCATCTTCCCCGACCTCTTCGGGGTGGAGAACGCGGACCGCATCGTGGAACTGCGCACCGCCCGCCGCTTCGAGGAGGCCCGCGACTTCGGCCGCGCCCTGTGGGAGGGCATGGACCGCAACGCCGCCATCGTCGCCGCGGTACGCAAGCAGTACGCGGAGATGTTCGCCGCCCTGCCCACCCCGACGTACGCCACCTACGGCAACGTCGACATCCCCGGCCTCTGGCCCGAGTACGCCGCCCCCGGCACCACCGTCCTGGACGGCGAGCGCGCCGAGATCGGCGGCCGGGTCTTCGGGTTCGTCGGCGGCGGCCTGAAGACCCCGATGAACACCCCGTACGAGATCAGCGACGAGGAGTACGCGGCCAAGGTCGAGGCGCTCGGGCAGGTCGACGTGCTCTGCTCGCACATCCCGCCCGACGTCCCGGAGCTGACGTACGACACCGTGGCGCGCCGCTTCGAGCGCGGCAGCCCCGCCCTTCTCGACGCCATCCGCCGCACCCGCCCCCGTTACGCGCTTTTCGGCCATGTCCACCAGCCGCTGGTCCGCCGGATGCGGATCGGAGTCACCGAGTGCGTCAACGTCGGTCACTTCGCCTCCACCGGGCGGCCATGGGCCCTGGAGTGGTGAAGCGGACCGCGGAACGACGACCCTCCTGTACGCGATAGCCTGCACGCGGCAGATCTCTGCCGAACGCGACCGGTACAGCGCACTGGAGGGCCACGGCGATGGCTGAACACACCAGCTCGAGCATCATGATCGAGGCGGCACCGGCCGACGTCATGGGAGTGATCGCCGACTTCGCCCGCTACCCCGAGTGGACCGGCGAGGTGAAGCAGGCCGAGGTCCTGGCCGGCGACGACCGGGGCCGGGCCGAGCAGGTCCGCCTCGTCCTGGACGCCGGAGCGATCAAGGACGACCACGTCCTCGCGTACACCTGGACCGGTGAGAACGAGGTCAGCTGGACCCTGGTGAAGTCCCAGATGCTGCGGGCCCTCGACGGCTCGTACACGCTGGCGCCGGTCGGCGACCGCACCGAGGTGACCTACCGGCTGGCCGTCGACGTCAAGATCCCGCTCCTCGGCATGATCAAGCGCAAGGCGGAGAAGGTCATCATCGACCGCGCCCTCGCCGGACTGAAGAAGCGCGTCGAGTCCGTCCCGAAGGGCTGACCGCGTGCGTACGGTCCTGGTCACCGGCCCCGGCGGCGCAGGCCGTACGACGGTCGCGGCGGCGACCGCACTGGCCGCCGCCCGCGCGGGCATGCGCACCCTGCTCGTCTCCGCCGACGCCGTACCCGGATTCCCCACCGGCACAGAGCCCACCGAGGTCACCGGCGGACTGCGGTACGCCCGCATCGACTCCGGCGAACACTTCCGCGAGGAACTCGTCGCCCTCCAGGACCGGGCGTCCGGGGTCCTGGGCCTGCTCGGTGCCAACCGCCTCGACGGCGAGGAACTCACCGAACTGCCCGGCAGCACACAGTTCGCCCTCCTCCACACGCTGCGCCGCGCCGCCGACGGCGACTGGTCGCAGGACGGCACGGACGTCCTCGTCGTCGACCTGCCACCGCTGCGCGAGGCACTCGCCCTGCTCGCCCTGCCCGAGCAGCTGCGCCGCTACCTGCGCCGCCTCCTGCCCCAGGAACGCCAGGCCGCACGCGCCCTGCGCCCGGTCCTCGCCCAGCTCGCCGGGGTCCCCGCGCCCGCGCAGTGGCTGTACGAGGCCGCAGCCCGCAAGGACGCCGAGCTGGCCGCCGTCCAGGCGCTGATCGAGGACCGCTCGACGACCGTACGGCTGGTCGCCGAACCCGGACCGGCCGCCGAGGACACCCTGCGCACCGCCCGTACCGGACTCGCCCTGCAGGGCCTGCGAACCGACGCACTCGTGGCCAGCCGCGTACTGCCCCGGCACTCGCCCGACCCCTGGTTCGCCGGCCTCGCCGCCCAGCAGGAGAAGTGCCTCGACCACTGGTCGCAGGAGTGGGCCCCCGGGACGCCCCTGAGCGAAGCGCCCCACCTGGGCCATGATCCGCGGGGCCTCGACGATCTGGCCCTGCTCGGCGGCCCCGCCCCCGACGAACGGACCCCCGGCCGCGCCGACGACCCCTGGTGGATCGAGGACACCCGGACCCCGGACCCGTCGGACGACCAGGCCGACGGGACCCTCGTCTGGTGCCTGCCGCTGCCCGGAGCCCGCAAGGAGGACCTCCACCTGGTCCGCCGCGGCGACGAACTGCTCCTCACCGTCGGCCCGTTCCACCGGATCGTGCGCCTGGAGTCCGGGCTGCGCCGCTGCACCGTGGCCGGAGCCGCGCTCAACGACGGCGTGCTGCGCGTCCGGTTCACGCCGGACCCTGACCTCTGGCCACGGATCCGATGAACGGTTTACCCCCGTTCGGGTAACGTCGGTACTACATCACCCTTGCCGCAGGAGCCCGCCATGAGTGAAGCCACCGATCGTCCCGCCGACGGCGACGCGTGGGCCGATGCCTGCGCCGAGGACCTCGAAGCCGAGAAGGCCAGACGCCGCGCCGAGTACGGGCCGCAGCCCGGATCCGCCGCCGAGGAACTGCGCAAGCTGGTCGACGCGGTGGCCGACAAGGTCTCCTCGCTCCAGTCCCCGCTGCTCGGCGTCGCAGCCCAGGGCGCCGTCCAGCAGGTGATCAGGCAGGCCAAGTCCGCGGTCGAGCCCGTCATCGAGCGCAATCCGGACCTCTTCGACCATCTCGCCGCCGCGGGCAACGAACTCCTCGCCGCCTACCGCTCGGCCGTCGAGGGCCAGGAGTCCCGCTGGACCCGCACCACCGAGGGCGCGGGCGGCGCGAGCAGCGCGAAGAAGGCATCCGAGGACCCGTCCGACCCCCGTGACGAGGGCCCCGGCGGCAGCGAACACATCGACCTCGACTGACCCCGGGCCGGAGGCAGAAGGCCCGGCGCCTTCCCCGCCTCGGGTACGGTTGGCCGTAGCGGGGCTCGACCGAAACTGAGGGATTCATGGGACTCACCATCGGCGTCGATATCGGCGGCACGAAGATCGCGGCTGGAGTGGTCGACGAAGAGGGCCAGATCCTCTCGATGTTCAAGGTACCGACCCCGCCGACGGCCGAAGGCATCGTCGACGCCATCTGCTCAGCCGTGGCCGGAGCGAGCGAGGGACATGACGTCGAGGCGGTCGGCATCGGTGCTGCCGGATATGTCGACGACAAGCGCGCCACCGTGCTGTTCGCACCGAACATCAAGTGGCGCCACGAGCCGTTGAAGGACAAGGTCGAGCAGCGCGTCGGCCTGCCGGTCGTCGTCGAGAACGACGCCAACGCGGCGGCCTGGGGCGAGTACCGCTTCGGAGCGGGCCAGGGCCACGAGGACGTCATCTGCATCACGCTCGGCACCGGCCTGGGCGGCGGCATCATCATCGGCAACAAGCTGCGGCGCGGACGCTTCGGTGTGGCCGCCGAGTTCGGCCACATCAGGGTCGTCCCGGACGGTCTGCTCTGCGGCTGCGGCAGCCAGGGCTGCTGGGAGCAGTACGCATCGGGGCGCGCGCTCGTCCGCTACGCGAAGCAGCGCGCCAACGCCACCCCCGAGAACGCCGCGATCCTCCTGTCGCTCGGCGACGGCACGGTGGAGGGCATCGAGGGCAAGCACATCAGCGCCGCCGCACGCCAGGGCGACCTGGTGGCCGTCGACTCGTTCCGTGAGCTGGCCCGCTGGGCCGGAGCCGGACTCGCCGACCTCGCCTCGCTCTTCGACCCCTCCGCGTTCATCGTCGGCGGCGGTGTCTCGGACGAGGGCGAACTCGTCCTCGACCCGATCCGCAAGTCCTTCCGGCGCTGGCTGATCGGCGGCGAATGGCGCCCGCACGCCCAGGTGCTCGCCGCCCAGCTCGGCGGCAAGGCCGGCCTGGTGGGCGCGGCCGACCTGGCCCGCCAGGGCTGAGCCCGCACAGCACGACCGAACGCCCGTCGCGCCCTCTGGGGCGCGGCGGGCGTCCGTCGTATCGTGAACCCCATGGTCATGACGCCGCTGCCCGACTCCCGTACCGAGCCGGACGGTTCGGCCGTCATCAGAGTGCTCAGCTACAACGTCCGGTCGATGCGTGACGACACCGAGGCCCTGGCCCGGGTCATCCGCGCCTGCCGTCCCGACCTGGTCTTCGTCCAGGAGGCCCCGCGCTTCTTCCGCTGGCGCAAGGCCGCCGCCGGGCTCGCCGCCCGTACCGACCTGGTGATCCTCAGCGGCGGAGCCACCGCGGCCGGGCCCCTGCTGCTCTGCTCGCTGCGGGCCACGGTGGAGCGGACCGAGGACGTGCTGCTGCCGCTCACCCCCGGTCTGCACCGCAGGGGCTTCGCCACGGCCGTGGTGCGGATCGCGGGAACCCGGATCGGACTCCTCAGCTGCCATCTCAGCCTCCAGCGCGAGGAACGCCTCGCCCAGGCCGGCCTCCTGCTCGAACGGCTGGACGATATGCGGGTGCCCCACGCGATCGCGGCGGGCGACCTCAACGAGGGGCCGGACGGACCGGCGTTCAAGCGGCTGGCCGGGCGGCTCCAGGACTGCCGGGCCGTACGCCCCTGGGGCGCCGAGCACACCTTCCCGCCGGACGAGCCCCGGCGGCGTATCGACGCGGTCTTCGCCACTGACGGCATCGAGGTGCTCGGCTGCGGTGTCCCGTCGGGGCTGCCCGGCATCGCCGACGCGGACCTGCGGGCCGCCACGGACCACCTGCCGGTGCTGGCGGCACTCCGGGTGCCCGCCCTGTCCACCACGGCCCGGCCGGCATGATCCAAACGAAAAGGCACTAGGCCCTGATCCGCCGGACAGGCCCTGGGCCTCAGACCACAGCGCCGCGTCCCGGGTCCCCGTCGTCCTCGTCGTCGTGGGGCATCCGCGCCACCAGCGTCGCGAATCCGCCGAGGAAGCCGCCGATGCAGAGCGTGGTGAGCCACCACGTCATGTCCCACTGCAGCAGCACGGCGATCAGCAGCAGGACAGGACCACCGACGACCGCGAGCCAGGCGAACTTCGCCGTGACGTCGGCCTCGGGCAGCGGCGGCGGCTCCGGCGGGACGAAATGTCCCTCCTCGCCGTCGTCGGGGCCGTCGATGTCGCCTTCCTTGGGCTCCTCCACCTCGTAGTCACGCGGCCCGGCCACACCGGGCGCGAAGACGACGGAACTGCCCAGCGCCTTCTTCTCCGGAGGCTTCGCAGGCTTGGGGGACAGCGGCTTGCCCGCGCCCTTGTCCGCGTCGTCACCCGTGCCGGCGTCCGTGTCCGGCTCCAGGACGTTGAGCTGATCGTCCTCCAGCAGGGCCAGATCCTCGATCGACTTGAACGGCTTGGCGCCCGGCGGGTCCGGCGGCTCCTCGCCGTACCCCGCGACGATGGCCTCCCAGGCCGCGTCCTCGTCGACAGGACGGACGTCCTCGGTCCCCTCGGGGACAGCGGCGCCCTCCGTGGGACGCGGTTCGCGCTCCTCGTCACTGCCTGTGCGCTCCGCGTCGTGCTCAGCCACCGGACGTGCTCCCCTTCTTCCCGACGCTGGGTGCGAGGCGGCCGATGAACGAGTAGCTCTCCTCGAAGATCCGCCCCGCATCATGGTCCAACGTCGCCACGTGGTAGCTCTGTTCCAGCAGGATCTCCTCGACATCCGTCGACGACACCCGGCTCAGGATGCGGGCCGAGTCGGCGGGCGGCACCACATGGTCCTGGGGGCTGTGCAGCAGCAGGAGCGGCTGAGTGACCTGGGGCAGCTCGGCGTCGACGAGACGGAAGAAATTGCGTACCGAATGGGCCGCGTGCAGCGGCACCCGGTCGTAGCCGACCTCCTCGGCGCCCTCCAGCGCGATGTCGCTGGTGAGGCCCTTCGTCGTACGCACCAGATGCCGGGCGACCGGCAGGGCGTAGGCAGAGAGGCCGTGCACCTTGTTCGCCGGGTTCACCAGTACCAGGCCCGCGACCGCGTCCCCGTGCTTCGCGGCCAGCCGCAGGGACAGCGCACCGCCCATGGAGAGTCCGAAGACGAAGACCTTGCTGCACCGCTCCAGCAGGACGCGCAGCTCCCGGTCCACCTCCGCGTACCAGTCCTGCCAGCCGGTGATGGCCATGTCCTCCCAGCGGGTGCCGTGTCCGGGCAGCAGCGGGAGCGCGACGGTCAGCCCCCGCTCCGCGAGGTAGTCGGCCCAGGGGCGCAGCGACTGCGGCGATCCGGTGAATCCGTGACAGAGAAGGACGCCGACCTCTCCGCCCTCGTGGCGGAACGGCTCGGCTCCAGGGAGGACCGGCACCGGGGGTCTCCTGTTCGTGAGGCTGTGACTGGTGGGTGACGCGCGAGTAACGGGTGGAGCGGCGGAGCTCAAGAGGGAGTGCGAAGAAGGATTACTTCACCGTACGCGACCGGACCGACACCGACCAGGGCCGTCACCGGTCGCAGCTACGGGAGGGGCCGTGTCTCCGGCGGGGCACGGCCCGGTGCCGGGCGGGGAAGCGTGCGATCCCACAGGTTAAGGTCTGTCCGACAGCACACAGGAGGCACCCGAGTTGATCTACGGCGCAATGAAGTTCTCCATCGGCGGCTCTCTGAAGCTCGCCTTCAGGCCGTGGGTGGAGGGCCTGGAGAACATCCCCGCGCAGGGGCCGGCGATCCTCGCGAGCAACCATCTGTCGTTCTCCGACTCGTTCTTCCTGCCTGCCGTACTCGACCGCAAGGTCACCTTCATCGCGAAGGCCGAGTACTTCACGGCGCCCGGGGTGAAGGGCAGACTGACCGCGGCCTTCTTCAAGGGCGTCGGCCAGCTCCCGGTGGACCGCTCCGGGGCCCGCGGCGCCGGTGAGGCGGCCATCAGGGCGGGCATCCAGGTCATCGAGAGCGGCGGTCTCTTCGGGATCTACCCCGAGGGCACCCGCTCGCCCGACGGCCGCCTCTACCGTGGCAAGCCCGGTGGTCTCGCCCGGGTGGCCCTCGCGACCGGTGCGCCCGTCATCCCCGTCGCGATGATCGACACGGAGAAGATCCAGCCGCCCGGCCAGGTGATGCCCAAGCTGATGCGGCCGGGCATCAGGATCGGCAAGCCGCTCGACTTCAGCCGCTACCAGGGCATGGACGGCGACCGGTTCATCCTGCGTTCGGTGACCGACGAGGTCATGTACGAGATCATGAAGCTTTCCGGCCAGGAGTACGTCGACATCTACGCGACGGCGGCCAAGCGCCAGATCGCCGACGAGGCGAAGCTCCGGGCCGAGGACGAGAAGCGCGCACAGAAGCAGGACAAGGACGGAACGGGACGGTCAGGCGCGTAGTCGCGCCGCTGTCCGCCCGGGGGGTGGGGGAAATGACCAAGCGCGAGCGGGTCGTACGAATGTCCGTCGAGCAGCCGCTGTGGCGTGCGCTGACCGCGTACCGCCTGCTGACCATGGCCTACGCGGTGCTGCTCGCCGTCGTCGGCCGGGACAAGTTCGAGCGGCCGTGGGTCGCCGTCGTCTACCTGGCCGTGATGGCCGTCTGGACCCTCGCCACCCTCCCCAAGGTCGCCAACGCGGCGAGCTGCACCAAACGCTTCCTCGGCGCGGACCTCGTCGTCGCCCTCACCGGGATCCTCGTCACCCCGCTCGCCGACTTCCACGCCCAGCACGTCGACGGCCCGACCCTCCCGTCGATCTGGACGGCCGGCTCCGTCCTGGCCTTCGCCATCAAGGGCGGCTGGCGGTGGGCGGCCTTCGCCTCCACCTTCGTCGCCGTCGCCAACATCGTCGAGCGCGGCCACCCCAGCCGGGACACCCTGCACAACGTCCTGCTGGTCTGGGTCGCCTCCATCGCCATCGGGTACGTCGTCGAGGTGGCCCGCGCCAGTGAACGCACCCTGGCCCGCGCCCTGGAGATCGAGGCGGCCACCCGCGAGCGGGAGCGCCTGGCCCGGGACATCCACGACAGCGTGCTCCAGGTCCTCGCGATGGTGCAGCGCCGCGGCACGGCTCTCGGCGGCGAGGCCGCCGAGCTCGGCCGGATGGCCGGCGAGCAGGAAGTCGCCCTGCGCACCCTGGTCTCCACAGGTCTGGTGCCCATGACACGGGTCTCCGAGGACGCCGCCGAAGGCGCCGTGGTCCGCACCGTCGAGGTCCACGACGAACGGGCCGCGGGTGCCGACTGCGATCTGCGCGCCCTGCTCGCCCCGCACGCGGGGTCCCGCGTCAGCTTCGCGGAACCCGGCGCTCCGGTGCTGCTTCCGCCGGAGGCGGCGCGCGAGCTGGCCGCCGCTGTCAGTGCCGCCCTGGACAATGTGCGGGTGCACGCGGGACAGGACGCCCAGGCGTGGATCCTGGTCGAGGACGAGCCGGACGAAGTGATCGTCACGGTCCGGGACGACGGTCCGGGCATCCCGGACGGGAGGCTCGCCCAGGCGGAGGGGGAGGGCCGCCTCGGGGTGGCCCTGTCGATCCGCGGGCGGCTGCGTGACCTGGGTGGCACGGCCGCGTTGATTTCCGTGCCCGGACAGGGCACGGAGGTCGAGTTGAAGGTTCCGAAAGTTTCACGGGGGAAGGCAGGATCGGCCCGATGAGTACACCGAACGCGCAGGACGCACAGCAGCCGCCCACCAAGGTGATGGTCGTCGACGACCACCCGATGTGGCGCGACGCGGTCGCCCGCGATCTGGCCGAGTCCGGCTTCGACGTGGTGGCGACCGCGGGTGACGGCCCGCAGGCCGTGCGCCGGGCGACGGCCGTCAGGCCCGACGTCCTCGTGCTCGACCTCAACCTGCCCGGGATGCCCGGTGTCCAGGTGTGCAAGGAGCTCGTCGGCTCCCATCCCGGACTGCGGGTCCTGGTGCTCTCCGCCAGCGGCGAGCACGCCGATGTCCTGGAGGCGGTGAAGTCGGGTGCCACCGGCTATCTGCTGAAGTCCGCCAGCACGCAGGAACTGACCGATGCCGTGCGCTCCACCGCCGCGGGCGACCCGGTCTTCACCCCGGGCCTCGCCGGTCTGGTCCTCGGCGAATACCGCAGGCTCGCCTCCGACCCGGCCCCCGTGGCATCCGACGAACCGAAGGCTCCGGCACTCACCGAGCGCGAGACGGAGGTGCTGCGCCTGGTCGCCAAGGGACTCTCGTACAAGCAGATCGCCGAGCGGCTCGTCATCTCCCACCGCACCGTCCAGAACCACGTGCAGAACACCCTCGGCAAGCTCCAGCTGCACAACCGTGTGGAGCTCGTGCGGTACGCGATCGAGCGCGGCCTCGACGACGTCGGCTGAGCGGCGCACCGGGGGCGCGGGCCGTATATTCGCGATGACCGGCATATTCGCGATGACCGGCCCAAGCCCCTCGCCTGCGCGAAACGGGAGACGTCGTGGAGATCCTGGCATTCGGTGTGCAGTCCGACGAGAAGCCCCTCATCGAGAACGCCTTCGCCGGACAGCACGAGGTCCGTTGCCTGGATGTCTTCCTCAACAGCGACACCGCACCGATCGCGGCGGGGTACGAGATCATCTCCACGAGCGTCAACGCCGACCTCGGCAGCGGCGTCCTGCAGACCCTCGCCGCGGGCGGCACGCAGATGATCGCCCAGCGCTCCACGGGCTTCAACAACATCGACCTCGACGTCGCCGAGCGCCTGGCCCTCCGCGTCGCCCGGGTCTCGTACTACTCGCCGTACTCCGTCGCCGAATTCGCCTGGACGCTGGCGATGGCGGTCAACCGCCGCATCATCCGCGCCGCGAGCCGCACCCGCGACTTCGACTTCCGCCTCGACGGCCTCCTCGGCCGCGACATGCGCGGACGCACCGTCGGAGTGATCGGCACCGGAAAGATCGGTGAGGCGTTCACCCGGATCGCCCACGGATTCGGCATGAAGCTGCTGGGCTGGGACGTCGTCGAGAACCCGGCGTGCCTGGAGCTCGGCATGAAGTACGTCGAGAAGGAACAGCTGCTCGCCGAGGCCGACCTCATCAGCCTCCACGTACCCCTGCTGCCCTCGACGCACCACATCATCGGCAAGGACGCCCTGTCCGCGATGAAGGACGACGCGATCCTGATCAACTCCAGCCGCGGCGGACTCATCGACACCTCGGCGCTCGTCGCCGAACTCAAGGCAGGCCGTTTCACGGGTGTGGGGCTCGATGTGTACGAGGCGGAGGCCGGGCTCTTCTTCCTCGACAAGTCCCTGGAAGGCGTCGACGACGACACCCTGGCCAGGCTGGTCACCTTCCCCAACGTCCTCGTGACCTCGCACCAGGCGTACTACACGCAGGACGCGGTGGGCCAGATCGTCGAAGCCACCGTCCAGAACGTCGCCGACTACCTGGCCGGCCGCCGCAGCGACAACGTCCTGGTGCCCGCCCTCCCCGGGAACTGAGGCCCCGGACGACCGGTCGTCGCCGGGACCTCCGCCCCTCCGTCAGCTGAGCACCGGCAGTCCCGCCAGCAGCTCGGTCACGATCGCGGCCCCGCGCAGGGTCAGTACCGACTCAGGGTGGAACTGCACCGACGCGAAGCCCTTCCCGCGCAGCGCGTGGAGCTCACCGGTCGCCGTGTCCCGGCTCACCTCGATGGCGTGCGCGGTCAGCTCGGTGGCCGTCGACTCGTCGCAGCGGGCCGTGAAGCTGTTGTAGAAACCGACGGTCTCCGGACGGCCGAACAGCTCGATCCGGGTCTGCGCCCCCTGGTACGGCACGGTCTTCCGGACGATCTCCATGCCCAGCTCAGCGGCGATCAGCTCGTGCCCGAGGCAGACCCCCAGCAGCCCGTGCCGGTGGTCCCGGAGCAGCTCGGCGGCCAGTTCCCGCAGCAGCCGCATCTTCGGGTCGGTGGCGTCGGCCGGATTCCCGGGCCCGGGTCCCAGCACGACGGGACCCTCGTGCGCCCGTACGGCATCGCGCAGCCCCGGCTCGTCGTACCGGCGCACCGACACTTCGAGCCCCGACGACCGCAGCAGATGGGCCAGCATCGCGGTGAAGGTGTCCTCGCCGTCCACCACCAGGGCATGACCCGACAGCTCCTGGGTGCGCTCCTGCATCCGCAGCCAGAACGGCGCGAGCCCGCCACGCCGGTCGTCCAGCGCGGACTGCACGCGCGGATCGGAAGCCAGCTGCGGACGCGCCGCCTCCGCCCGTGGCCGCCCCGCCCGCACTCCCAGGGCCGTCAGCACCCCGGCCGCCTTGGCATGGGTCTCCGCGACCTCGCTCTCCGGGTCCGAATGGCGTACGAGCGTGGCGCCGACCGGCACCTTCAGATGCCCGTCGGCCGAGATGTCCGCGGTCCGGATCAGGATCGGCGAGTCGAGGGTCTGCGCCCCGTTCGCGTCCAGACGCAGCAGGGCCAGCGCGCCCGCGTAGTAGCCGCGGCCACCCGGTTCGTACCGCTCGATCACCCGGCAGGCGTTCTGTACGGGGGAGCCGGTGACCGTCGCCGCGAACATGGTCTCCTTGAGGACCTCCCGGACATCCAGCGAGGAACGCCCGCGCAGTTCGTACTCGGTGTGCGCGAGGTGGGCCATCTCCTTCAGCCGGGGGCCGATCACCACCCCGCCCATGTCGCCGACGGTGCACATCATCTTGAGTTCCTCGTCGACCACCATGGAGAGCTCCTCGGTCTCCTTGCGGTCACCGAGGAACGCCAGCAGGCTCTCGGCGGTGGGGCCCCCGGCGGGGTAGCGGTAGGTGCCGCTGATCGGATTCATCACGACCGTGCCGCCGGACATCCGCACATGCACCTCCGGGCTGGCGCCGACCAGCGTCCGGTCCCCGGTGTGGACGACGAACGTCCAGTACGCGCCGCGCTCGCCCGCCAGCAGCCGCCGGAACAGTGCGAGCGCGTCGGCCCGGCCGAACCCGGGGATCTCGCCCCCGAAGGTCCGCCGGATCACGAAGTTCGCGCCCTCGCCCTGCCCGATCTCGTCCTCGATGACACGCCGGACGGTCTGCGCGTACTCCGCGTCGGGCACATCGAAGCCGCCGCCCTCCACCCGTACGTCATGGACGGGAAGCGCGGCGAGCACCTCGTCGAGCGGCAGCGCGTACGACTCACGCGCGAGCAGTACGGACAGCGGAGTGCCGTCGTCGCGTACATCGAAGCCCCGCTCGGCGATCTGCCGGAACGGCACCAGGGCGAGCGAGGGCTGCTCGCCCACGGGGATGTCGGCGAGCCGGTCCGCTTCATGGACCGGGCCGATCAGTACGTCGACGGTGTCGTGGTCGTGGCCCGGAGTGCGTCTGCGCAGCAGAGCGAAGGGCGGGCAGTCGTCCCGGAGCAGTCTGTGGACGAGGCCGATCGCGGAAACGGGCATGGGTGTTCCTTCCGATGAGGAGGAGGAACGGCTCCGAAACGCAGAGAAGGCCGCCCCTCGGGCGGCCTTCGCGAAGTGTGTACGCGCGATGAGTCAGCGGGCCGCCGGATGAGCGGTCCACCACCAGTTCTGGTTTGTCTGCGCGAACATGCGGTGGATCGTAGCGCATGGGAACCGGCCGCGGCTCTCGTCGCGCCCCGTGGCGCAGGCCTTTCACCGGGGCGACTTCGGACGGTCTGTCTCACCAGGCGAGCGTGTGCCGGACGGCGAGCGGTGACCCCGTAGTCTTGCTGTGTGATCGTGAAAGCTGAATCCCAAAGCGTCGCCGACAAGGCGACCTGGCGAGACCTTCCCGCGGCGCAGCAGCCCGAGTACCCCGACTCCGAGGCCCTGCGCGATGTGCTCGCGGACCTCGAGTCGTATCCGCCTCTCGTCTTTGCCGGCGAGTGCGACCAGCTGCGTGCCCGCATGGGAGCCGTCGCCAAGGGCGAGGCGTTCCTGCTGCAGGGCGGCGACTGCGCCGAGGCGTTCGACGCCGTGTCGGCCGAGCACATCCGAGCCAAACTGAAGACGTTGCTCCAGATGAGCGCCGTCCTCACCTACGCGGCCTCCGTGCCCGTCGTGAAGATCGGCCGGATCGCCGGTCAGTACTCCAAGCCGCGTTCCAAGTCGACCGAGACCCGCGACGGCGTGACCCTGCCGACCTACCGCGGCGACTCCGTCAACGGCTTCGACTTCACCGAGGCCGCCCGCATCCCGGACCCCCAGCGGCTGAAGCAGATGTACCACGCGTCCGCTTCCACGCTGAACCTGGTGCGTGCCTTCACCACCGGCGGTTACGCCGACCTGCGCCAGGTGCACGCCTGGAACCAGGACTTCGTGAAGTCGTCGCCCTCCGGCCAGCGCTACGAGGCCCTGGCCCGCGAGATCGACAACGCGCTGAACTTCATGAAGGCGTGCGGCACGGACCCGGCCGAGTTCAAGGCGGTCGAGTTCTACGCCTCGCACGAGGCCCTGCTGCTGGACTACGAGTCGTCGCTGACGCGCACCGACTCGCGCACCGGCAAGCTGTACGACACCTCGGGCCACATGGTGTGGATCGGTGAGCGCACCCGCCAGATGGACGGCGCGCACATCGAGTTCGCCTCGAAGATCAGCAACCCGATCGGCATCAAGCTCGGCCCGACGACCACCGTCGACGACGCGCTCGGATACATCGACCGCCTCGACCCCGACCGCGAGCCGGGCCGGCTGACCTTCATCGTCCGTATGGGCGCCGACAAGGTCCGCGACAAGCTCCCCGAGCTCGTCGAGAAGGTCACCGCCTCCGGCGCCACCGTGGCGTGGGTGACGGACCCGATGCACGGCAACACCTTCGAGGCCGCGTCCGGCCACAAGACCCGCCGCTTCGACGACGTCCTCGACGAGGTCAAGGGCTTCTTCGAGGTCCACAAGGGCCTGGGGACGCACCCGGGCGGTATCCACGTCGAGCTCACCGGTGACGATGTCACCGAGTGCGTCGGCGGCGGCCACGAGATCTTCGTGGACGACCTGCACCAGCGTTACGAGACGGCCTGCGACCCCCGGCTCAACCGCAGCCAGTCCCTCGACCTGGCGTTCCTGGTCGCCGAGATGTACCGCGACCAGTAGGAATCACCGGACAGTACGCCTGTGGGGCACGGATCGATGTGATCCGTGCCCCACAGGCGTTCCGGGGCTTTTACCCACTGGTGGCGGCGGGTAAGGTTAGGTTAGCCTCACCGAAAAGATCGGGGCGGCGCAGCGATCGACCCCGGTGGGAGGTGAACCGCATGTACGTCTGCTCGTGTTTCGGAGTCACGGAACAGCAGGTCAAGAAGCATGCGGACGCCGGTGCCTGCACGCCCCGGCAGATAGCCTCCGCCTGCAAGGCCGGTACGGACTGCGGTGGCTGCGTCCGAAGGATTCAGGCCCTGCTGGGGCGGGGCGACTGCCCGCGCCGCGAGCTGCTCGACCAGAAGCAGGAGCCGCTGGCCGGTCCCGTCGGCGCGACGCCCGTCGCCGCCGGTTCGCCGGAGATCAGGCTCTCCGACGCCGCCTGAGCCCTGGCTCAGCTCTCGGGCTGCTCGATGAGCTGCGCGATGTAGAGCGCCTCGCCGAGTTTCTCCACCAGTTCCAGCTGGGTGTCGAGATAGTCGATGTGGTGTTCCTCGTCCGCCAGGATGGACTCAAAGATATTTGCGGACGTGATGTCGCCCTTGTTGCGCATCAGCTCGATGCCCCGCTTGAGGCGGTCGATCGCCTCCACCTCGACCTGTCGGTCGGCCTGGAACATCTCGGTGACCGTCTGGCCGACCCGTACATGGAAAAGCCGCTGGTAATTGGGCAGGCCGTCGAGAAACAGAATGCGGTCGGTCAAGACCTCGGCGTGCTTCATCTCGTCGAACGACTCTGCCCTGGTGTACTTGGCGAGCTTCGTCCAGCCGAAGTTGTCCTGCATCTTTGCATGCAGGAAATACTGGTTGATGGCAGTCAGTTCGGCGGTCAGCTGTTCGTTCAGGAACTCGAGGACCTCGGGGTCGCCCTGCATCGCAGAGGCTCCTTCCAACCGGTGTACTGGGCAAGTTGGCCGCATCCTCGCACTGCGCTTCCCGGTCGTCCAGTAAGTGCACGCTTAGTACGAGTTGCCCGAATCGACTCTGCCCTGGTCATGACCACCCCTGGCTGTCTGTCACCATGGAGGCATGGGTCAGCCGGAAAGCCGGGAATACAGCGAATCAGGGCAGTCCGAGCTTCCGCCGGGGCAGCGCCTGCAGCGCGGCTGGCCCGTCACCCACTACGGGCCCGTTCCCAAGTTCAAGCCCGACCGCTGGGAGTTCAGGGTCTTCGGAGCCACCGCGGACGGCGAGAAACGCTGCTGGAATCACCAGGAGTTCACGGAACTGCCGTTCTCCTCGGTCGTAGCGGATCTGCACTGCGTGACGAAATTCAGCATGGTCGGCGCCGAATGGGGCGGGGTTCTCGCGCGTACGGTCGTGGAACTCGCGCCGCCCGCGCCCAATGTCACCCACGTGATGGTCTGGGCCGAGTACGGATTCAGTTCGAATCTCCGCCTGGCCGACTTCGCCTCGGACCGAACTGTGTTTGCCACCCACAAGGACGGTGAACTGCTCACCGCCGAACACGGCTTCCCCGTGCGGCTGGTCGTGCCCCATCTGTACGCCTGGAAGGGCCCCAAGTGGGTCCGGGGCATCGAGTACATGACCGCCGACCGCCGCGGCTTCTGGGAGGAGCGCGGCTATCACAACATCGGCGACCCGTGGAGCGAGCAGCGCTACTCCTACCAGGAAGAGCCCGGGGACGGCCCCGAGCTCTAGCGGTGAGGCCCTGAGCCCCAGTGGTTCCGGGGCTCAGTGGTGGTACTGGTGCACCACGGCGTGGCCCTTGCCGCGGCCGATCATCCACTTGTTGACCGGCACCGTGATGACGAAGGCGGCGGCCAGTGCGATGGCCAGAACGATCCAGAACATCGCATCCGCCAGATGGGCGTCCATGGCGCCGGGCCACAGAGCGATGATGCCGTTGTCGATCAGCTCCATCACGGCGATCGAGAGCGTGTCCGCGGCGAGCGCGACCCGGAAGGCCGTACGGAAGCCGACGCCGGCCTTGAGGATGCTGCGCAGGGTCAGCGCGTAACCGAAGAAGAACGCCAGGGTGATCGCGAGCACCATCGTCTGCACATTGCCCCAGCCGAGCGCGGTGCCGATCACCATGCCGAGGACCTCGCCGATGGCGCAGCCGGTGAGGCAGTGCAGGGTGGCCTTGGCGGCCATCGCCCAGCTGACCTTGCCGTCCGTACCGCCCATGTGATGGGCGTGTCCGGCGTGCTGGTCGTGCTCGGTCCCGTGAGTGTGGTGGTCGTGCTGCATGGTGTTCCCCCAAAGCCGGATAGCGGTTCCTGCCGACAGCAGAAACCGTATACCCCCTAGGGGTATTCCTCAAGCGGGTACGGGACCCCGCAGCTCTTTCAGCCGCGCCACATCCGCCGCATGCCCCGCCTTGCCGCCGGGCGTCTCGATGATCAGAGGCACGCCGTCGGTCGCCGGGTGGGAGAACAGCTCACGGAACGGCTCCGCCCCGATATGACCCGCCCCGATGTTCTCGTGCCGGTCCTTGTGCGCCCCCACCACGTCCTTGGAGTCATTGGCGTGGATCAGCTTCAGCCGGCCCTCGCCAACCGTGTCCACCAGCAGATCGAGGGTCTGACGCATACCCGATGGGCCGGTCAGATCGTGCCCCGCCGCGTAGATGTGGCAGGTGTCCAGGCAGATGCCCAGCTTGGGATGGGAGTCCAGCGCCTCGAAGTACGGGCCGAAGTCCCAGGTCCGCGAGCAGAGCGAGAAGCCCTGCCCCGCCGTCGACTCCAGCAGCAGATACGGGTCGTCGTCATGCGTCAGCTCGTCCAGCAGCGGCCTCATGTACGTACGCACCTGCGCCAGGGCCTCCGCGCGGGGACGCCCGCCCGTCGCCGAACCCGTGTGCACCACGACGCCCAGCGCACCGATCTCCCTGGCCCTGCGCAGGGAGTGGCGCAGCGACTCCACGGACCGCTCGACCGTGGCCTCGGTGTGCGAGCCGAAATTGATCAGATACGGCGCGTGGACGTACGCCGGGACCGACCCGGCCGCGCACTCCGCGCGGAACAGCTCGTCCTGCGCCGGATTGCCGGGCGGAGTCGCCCAGCCGCGCGGATTGGCGGCGAAGACCTGTACGGCCTCGGCCGCCAGCTCGCGTGCGTAGTCGAGGCCGACCTTGGCGAGGCCGCCCGCCACCGGGACGTGCGCGCCTACCGGGTTTCGCATGTGGATCTACAGTCCCTTGGTCCTGATCGTGATCGTGGAGCCCTCGGGGGCCTGCTCGCCGCCGTCGACGGACTGCTTCTCGATGGTGTCGCTGAAGGACAGGAACGGCCGGTCGACATCGACCTCGAACCCCGCCGCTTCCAGTGTGCTCCTGGCCTCGTCGACGTCCTTGCCCGTGACGTCCGGGACGTCGAGCATCCGCGGCCCCTTGGAGACCGTCAGCTCGACGGAGTCGCCCTCGGCCGCCTCCGCGCCCTCCGCCGGAGTCTGCTCGGCGATGTCGCCCGCGGCCTCGGCGGAATTCACCCGGCCGGGCAGGATCTCGGCCTTCAGGCCCTCCTCCTCCAGCGCGGCCGTGGCCTCCTCGGCAGAGAGGCCGGTGACATCGGGAACGTCGACCGGGATGCCCTTGCTGACCACCAGGGCGACCGCCGATTCGGAGTGGCGCTCGGTGCCGGCCACGGGGTCCGTACGGACCACTTCGCCCCGCGCCACGTCCTCGCTGAACTCCCGGGTCACCATCCCGGGCACCAGACCCGCTTCCTTCAGCGCACGTCTGGCATCGGCGAGAGTGATGCCCTCGACACCCGGGACATCCACCATCTCGGGCCCCCGGGAGACGACGAGCCGCACAGAGCCGTTCCCACGGATGCGCTCGCCCGAACCCGGGTCGCTGCTCAGCACCGTGCCGCGGGCGGCGGTGTCGCTGTAGGCGCGGTCGATCCCCTTCACGTCGAGACCGGCGTCCTGAAGCCGCTGCTCGGCCGACTTCTGGGTCTGGCCCAGCAGCGAGGGGACCCGGGTGAACTGTCCGGAGTTGATGTACCAGACACCCGCGCCGACGCCCAGCACCAGCAGGACGGCGGCGAGCGCGGCGGCCATCCCGCGCCGGGGGCCCGCGAGGAGGCCGCGCCGGCCCGCCCCGGTCCTCCGCGGCGGCAGCGGCGGCGGCATCTCCAGGCGACTGGTGTGATGGGTGGTGCCCTGGCCCGGCGGGAGTACGCGCGGAATCACGCTCGTACGGTCGTCGGCGGCGTCGTGCTCCTCGCTGCGCGCCTGCGGGGGCAACGCGTCGAGCTGCTCGTCGGTGAGGGCGGCCCGGCACTCGCGCGCCTCGGCCAGCAGCACCACCGCGTCCTGCGGACGCACCTCGGGGTTACGGGCGGTGGCGCTCGCCACCAGACCGTCCAGCTCCACCGGGAGCCCAGGGACCACCGCGGAAGGGGCCGGGACGTCCTCGTTGAGGTGCTGGTAGATGACCTGGGCCGCGGTGTCCCCGGTGTGCGGCTTGCCGCCGGTCAGCATCTCGTAGAGCACGACACCGCACGCGTACACATCGGCCCGGGTGTCGGCCGTGCCGTGCTCGATCTGTTCGGGTGCGAGATACGACACGGTGCCCAGGAGCGATCCGGTGGTCTCGGTGACGGTGCCCACGGCCCGTACGAGCCCGAAGTCGGCGACCTTCACCCGGCCGTCGTCCCCTATCAGGACGTTCTCCGGCTTCATGTCGCGGTGCACGAAGCCCGCGCGGTGCGCGGCGCCGAGAGCGGCGAGGACCGGCTCCATGATGTCCAGCGCGGCCCGGGGCTGGAGGGCCCCGCGCTCGCGCAGCACGTCACGCAGAGTGCACCCCGCGACGTACTCCATCGCCAGGTAGACGTACGCCCCCTGGGCGCCCTGGTCGAAGACCGCGACGACATTGGGGTGCGCGAGCCTGGCCACGGACTTGGCCTCGCGGATGAAGCGCTCGACGAACGAGGCGTCGGTCGCGAGTGCCGGGTGCATCACCTTGAGCGCGAGCACCCGGTCCAGCCGGGTGTCCATGGCCCGGTAGACCGTGGCCATGCCGCCGACGGCGATCCGCGCGTCCACGCGATAGCGGCCGTCGAGCAGCTGCCCGATCATGGGGTCCTGGAGGGTCGTATCCACGCACCGAGTCTACGAGCCACCGCTGACACGCCGGACGGTCCGGGCAGCTCCGGGGCGCTACTGCAGCCGAGCCGTGACAGGGACACGCCCCGGGCCCCCGACAGGGACACGGCTAGAACGCCGGACGCTCCGGGTCCAGCACGGCCCGTCCCTCGCCGGGGGACGAGGCCTCCGCGAAGTGACGGCGCGGAATCCGGCCCGCCCGGAACGCGAGGCGCCCGCCCTCCACCGCGTGCCTCATCGCGCCCGCCATCAGCTCCGGCTCCTGCGCCCTGGTCACCGCCGACGCCAGCATCACCGCGGCGCAGCCCAGCTCCATGGCGAGCGCCGCGTCCGAAGCGGTCCCGGCACCCGCGTCCAGGATCACCGGCACCCCGGCCCGCTCGACGATCAGCTGGAAGTTGTGCGGATTGCGGATGCCGAGACCGGAGCCGATGGGGGAGCCGAGCGGCATGATCGCCGCGCACCCCACGTCCTCCAGCTTCCGGGCCAGCACCGGATCGTCGTTGGTGTACGGCAGGACGGTGAATCCGTCGTCCACGAGGATCTCGGCGGCGTCCAGCAGCTCGATCGGGTCGGGCAGCAGCGTGCGCTCGTCCGCCACGACCTCCAGCTTGATCCAGTCGGTTCCCAGCGCCTCCCGGGCCAGCCGGGCGGTCAGCACGGCCTCGCCCGCGGTGAAGCAGCCCGCCGTGTTCGGCAGGACGCGGATGGAGAGCCGTTCCAGGACGGAGAGGACCGAGCCCTGCACGGTCGGGTCCAGCCGGCGCATGGCCACCGTGGTCAGCTCGGTGCCGGAGGCGATCAGGGAGCGCTCCAGGACCTCCAGGCTCGGAGCGCCGCCCGTACCCATGATCAGCCGGGACGAGAAGGGCGTATCGGCGAGAGTGAAGAGATCGTCGGACATCGGTTCAGCCTCCCTGGACGGCGGTGAGGACCTCGACGCGGTCGCCGTCGGCGAGCGCGGTGGAGGACCACTGGCTGCGCGGTACGACGGCCTCGTTGACGGCGGCGGCCACTCCGGAGTGCGAGACGGTGAGCGTCGCCACGAGGGTGTCCAGCGGGGTCGCGTGGGGGACGCTCCGGGGTTCCCCGTTCACGGAGATCAGAACGGGGTCTGACGAATGCTCGGTCATGCGGGCTGCTCCTGAGGCACGGGGGCTGCGGCGGGAGAGGGGGAGGGGGCGAAACGGCTCGGAGTGAACGGGCGGGCCACTTCCGGCAGGTCGCCGGTGGTCAGCACATGGGCCATCACGTCGCCGGTGACGGGGGTCAGCAGGACCCCGTTGCGATGGTGGCCGGTGGCGAGATGGAGGCCGGGCAGGGCCGTCGGACCCAGCAGCGGCGCGTTGTCGGGAGAGGCAGGGCGCAGGCCCGCCCGCGTTTCGGTGAGCGGCAGTTCGGTGATGCCGGGCACCAGCTCGTGCGCGTCGCGCAGCAGCTCGTACACCCCGCCCGCCGTGACGGTGGTGTCCCAGCCCAGCTCCTCGCTGGTGGCGCCGACGACCAGTTCGCCGTTCTCCCGGGGTACGAGGTACAGGTGGCTGCCGCGGACCACGGCACGCACCGTCCTGCTCAGGAAGGGGGCGTACGCGGGCGGCACGGTCAGCCGGAGCACCTGGCCCTTGACCGGGCGGACCGGCGGCACGACCTCGTCGGGCAGCCCCGCGAGCCGGCCGCTGAGGCTGCCCGCGGCGAGGACGACCCGGTCGGCGCCGATCTCCGTACCGTCCGCGAGCACCGCTCCGGTGGCGCGGTCGCGGACCACCGACAGCCGCTGCGTCCAGGCCCGGTGGAAGACCACCCCGGCGCGTTCGCAGGCGGTCAGCAGGGCGGCGGCCAGCCGTCGCGGATCGACCTGGTGGTCGCCGTCGACGCGCAGCCCGCCGCGTACGCCGGGCGCCAGCATCGGCTCAAGACGGCGGCACTCGCGGCCGGTGAGCCACTCGGACTCCAGCCCCGAACGCTGCTGCAAGGCGTGCAGTTCGCGCAGATGCGCCCGGTCGTCGGAGTCGAGCGCCACGGCCAGGGTGCCGCAGGCGCGGAAGCCGATCTCCTGTCCGCTCGCCTCCTCCAGCTCCGCCGCGAACGCCGGATAGCGGGCGGCGGACGCGACATTGAGACCGAGCAGTGTCTCCTCGCCGTAGTGGAGTTCGGTGACCGCGGCCAGCATTCCGGCCGCCACTCCGGCGGCCCCGCCGCCCGGCTCGGGGTCGGCCACCGCCGTACGCAGGCCGCGTTGCGCCGCCCGCCAGGCGGTCACAAGGCCGATGATGCCGCCCCCGATGACGAGGACGTCGCATCCGTTCCGTTGAGCACGCATGGGCTTCCAGCCCCTCCCTTCGCCGGCATGACCCGGATCAGGTTCGTACGGTCGGAGGCCGCCCAGCCTCCCTCTCAGCCCGGTGCGTCCGGGCTCCCGCGAGTCTTTTACGTTGGCCACCCTAAACCCCGTCACCCGTGGCGGGACGAGCGTCCGGAAGAACTATCTTCCTGACGGACCGTCAGTTGTTTATGGTGGACGGGTGAGCGAGCAGACGGAACAGCAGACGGCCGGGCAGCGGACACGCCACGTCGTGGTCGTGGGGGCGGGCATGGCCGGCGTCCAGACCGCGGTGGCCCTGCGCGAACGGGGCTTCACCGGGCCCGTCACGCTGATCGGCGCCGAACCGCATCAGCCGTACGACCGGCCGCCGCTCTCCAAGGCGGTCCTCCTCGGCAAGGCCGAGGACTCCGCCTTCGACGTCGACTTCGAGGCGCTGGACATCACTCTGCGTCTCGGTCTTGACGTGACGGGGCTGCGCCCCGGGGCGCACGAACTGGACACTCCGGACGGCCCCGTTCCGTACGGCACCCTGGTCGTCGCCACCGGCGCGGAACCGATCATGCTGCCGGGCTCCGAGGGAGTCCCCGGCGTCCACCTCCTGCGCACCCTCGACGACGCGGCACGGCTGCGGCCCGTCCTGGAGCGGCAGCACGACATCGTGGTCGTCGGAGCGGGCTGGATCGGAGCGGAGTTCGCCACCGCGGCCCGCGCCGCCGGCTGCGCGGTCACCGTCGTCGAGGCGGCCGGGCGGCCCCTCGCGGGCGCCCTGCCCGCGGAGGTGGCAGCCCCCATGGCCCAGTGGTACGCGCAGAGCGGCGCCGAACTGCTCACCGGCGCCCGGGTGGCCCGGGTCGAGCCCGGCGCCGTCGTCCTGGCGGACGGCCGTGCGATCCCCGCCGGAGCGGTGGTCGTGGGCATCGGCGCCCGCCCCGCCACCCGCTGGCTGGCCGGATCCGGCATCGCACTCGGCCCGGACGGCTCGGTCACCGCGGACAGCATGCTGCGCAGCTCACTGCCCGACGTGTACGCGGTCGGGGACTGTGCCTCCTTCCCCTCCGCCCGCTACGGCGAACGCCTGCTCGTCCACCACTGGGACAACGCGCTCCAGGGGCCGCGGACCGTCGCCGCCGCCATCACCGCAGCCGACGGCGACGGGCAGCCGCAGCCGTACGACCCGGTGCCGTACTTCTGGTCCGAGCAGTTCGACCGCTTTGTGCAGTACGCAGGCCACCACGCGGGCGCCGACACCCTGCTGTGGCGCGGCGACCCGGCACAAGCCGCCTGGTCCGTGTGCTGGCTGCGCGAAGGAGTCCTGGTCGCCGTACTGGCCGTAGGCCGTCCGCGCGATCTGGCCCAGGGTCGCAAGCTCATCGAATCGGGCGCCCGTGTGGACCCGGAGCGGGCCGCCGACCCCTCCGTACCGCTGAAATCGGCGAAACAGGGGAACTCCGACACCACCTCGTGACCCCCTTACGGTCGGCCCGGCTACCGACTGTCAGTCCGGGATGGCACGCTTGTCCTTGTGACCGAGATTGACGCAAAGATCGATGCTCTCGTCCCTGCCTGGCTCCACCTCCCCGACATCGCGGAAATGCTCGATATCGAGGTGACGCGCGTGCGACAGCTGGTCAAGGAAGGCCAGCTCATCGCCGTACGACGTGGTGAGAACCGGGCACTCCAGGTGCCTGCCGCCTTCATCGACGGCGACAAGGTGGTCAAGGGCCTCGCGGGGACCCTGACACTCCTGAGGGACGACGGCTACAAGGACGAAGAGATGCTGGAGTGGCTCTTCACTCCCGACGCGACCCTGCCCGGTACCCCCGCGCAGGCGCTGAGTGAGAATCGCGGTACGGAGGTGAAGCGTCGCGCGCAGGCGCTCGCCGTCTGACCGAGACAACCGCACACGGAGTGCGGGCCGTGCCACACGGCCCGCACCCCGCCGTACCGACGGGGGAATTCACCATGTCCACGCCTCGCACGCCGCTGTCCGACGCCCGGCTCTATCTGTGCACGGACGCACGCAGGCGGCAGGGCGACCTCCCCGCGTTCCTGGACGCCGTTCTCAGCTCCGGCGTGGACATCGTCCAGCTGCGCGACAAGGGCATGGAGGCCGGGGAGGAGCTCGAACATCTCGCGGTGTTCGCCGATGCCTGCAAGCGCCACGGGAAGCTCCTCGCGGTGAACGACCGCGCCGATGTCGCCCACGCCATCGGCTCCGACGTGCTGCACCTCGGGCAGGGAGACCTGCCGGTGCCCGCCGCCCGGGCTGTCATCGGCCAGGACGTGGTGATCGGCCGCTCCACCCATGCCGAGTCCGAGGTGGACGCCGCGGTCGCCGAGCCCGGCGTGGACTACTTCTGCACGGGCCCCTGCTGGCCCACCCCCACCAAGCCCGGCCGCTACGCACCGGGCCTCGGCCTCGTGCGGTACGCGGCCTCGCTCGCCCAGCCGCGCCCCTGGTTCGCCATCGGCGGGATCGACGCCGGCAATCTGGACGAGGTGCTGGACGCGGGCGCCCGCCGGGTCGTCGTCGTACGGGCGATCACCGAGGCCGATGATCCGGCCGCGGCCACCGCTCACCTCGCCGAGCGCATCAGGGCGCGCACCAGCTGAGCAGGGCGTTGTCCCGGGGTGTTGCCGGGGGCGCTGTCCGGGTTGTTGTCCGAAGGGTGGACAACAACCCCTTCAATTCGGGCAAATTGCACTGATCTGGTTGGGGTACCGCTCAGCCCTGGTTAACCTCCCAGTATGGCCCTTGGCACACCCTCCACCAGGACAGATCACGCGCGCACCGTGCGTGAGCTGCTCGCGACCGGCAAGACCTCGTACTCGTTCGAGTTCTGGGCGCCCAAGACGGAAAAGGGTGAGCGGAACCTCTGGAATGCGCTGCGCCGGGTCGAGGCGGTCGCCCCGAGCTTCGTCTCCGTGACGTACGGAGCCGGTGGTTCCACCCGCTCCGGGACGGTCAGGGCGACGCAGCAGATCGCCGAGGACTCCACGCTCACGCCCGTCGCGCACCTCACCGCCGTCGACCACTCGATCGCGGAACTGCGCAACATGGTCGGGCAGTACGCGGACGCCGGAATCCGGAACATCCTCGCCGTGCGCGGAGATCCGCCCGGCGACCCGATGGGCGAGTGGGTCAAGCACCCGCAGGGTGTGCGGTACGCGGCCGACCTCGTCAGGCTCATCAAGGAGTCCGGCGATTTCTGTGTCGGTGTCGCCGCCTTTCCCGAAATGCACCCGCGCTCGGCCGACTGGGACACCGACATCGGTCATTTCGTGGACAAGTGCCGTGCCGGCGCCGATTATGCGATCACGCAGATGTTCTTCAACTCGGAGGACTATCTGCGGATGCGTGACCGTGTGGTTGCGGCGGGTTGCGAAACGCCCATCATTCCCGAGGTGATGCCGCTCACCAGTGCCAGGCAACTGGAAAGATTCGCCCAGCTCAGCAACGCATCTTTCCCTTCCTCGTTGAAAGAACGCATCCTCGCCGCCAAGGACGATCCCGCCGCTGTACGCTCCATTGGCATCGAGTTCGCAACGGAGTTCTGCGCGAGGTTGCTCTCCGAGGGTGTCCCCGGACTGCACTTCATTACGCTCAACAACTCGACGGCAACGCTCGAGATCTACGAGAATCTCGGACTGCACAAGCAGTCCTGACCGGCCGTACCCGCCACCAACCGGGGCGGTGGCCGTAGGAGGGGGCGGGCGTGGGCTGGACGGTCCTCTACATCGCATTCGGCATCGTGGCACTGTGGCTGCTCGGTGAGGTGCTGCTGCAGTACAAGGCACGGCTGCGCTGGAGGCTGCTCGCCTTCGGTGGCTTCCTCGGGGTGGTCATAGGCGTGTTGATCCCGTCCGTGCTGGTGATCGCCCTCGGCGCGATCGCCTTCGCGACCGGCCAGACCTATGTGACGCTCTCCTTTAGGCGGGGCTTCTCCACGGGCTGGGCCATAGGAGGCAGCCCCGGCGAGAGCCGCCGTCGCCGCGGCGGAGGCGAGCGGGCCGAGACCAGGGAGCCGACCCTGGAAGTCTCCGACCTGGAGTACCGGGCCGAACCGGAGACCCCTGCCGCGGTCTACGCACCGGAGCCGCTGCCGGACGACACCGGGCAGTACGGCGTGTACACCGAGGCCGCCTACGCCGCCGCGCCCGGCGGCGGGAGCCGTACGGAGCAGGGCGAGGCCCAGTACGACGCCTACGCGCCGTACCCCGACTACACCCAGCCCGCCCAGGACGCCTACACCGGGCAGGACGGCTACGCGACGCAGGGCACGTCCCCGGGCCAGGACACCTACGCCGGGCAGTACGACTACGGGACCGGCCAGCAGAGCTACGCGGCGTACTCCGACCCGTACATCGGGACCGGCACCACCGGCGGCTCCGCGCCGTACGGCTCGTACGACAGCTACGGCAACGGTTACGACAGCTACGGCGGCCAGCAGCAGTACGCCGAGCCCTACCCGCAGCAGTACGGCCAGGAGACCCCTCCGGGAGGGGTCTGGGTTCCGCAGCAGCGCGAGGCCGAGCAGTACCCCCCGATGCCGCAGCAGGAGCCCGTACAGCCCGCCCCTTACGGCAACGGCTACGACACCGGTCAGAACGAGCCCTACCGCTACTGACGGCCCCTTCGGGGCCCGTCGCTCAGCGCGAACCGCGGAAGCCGTCACCCTCCACGACGAGTCCGGCGACCAGCGCCCCCGACATCCCGGCGTGCGCCAGTCCGCCGCCGGGATGCGACCAGCCGCCCGCCAGATACAGGCCGGGCAGCCGGGTGCGGTTTCCCGGGTGCAGCCAGGCGCCACCGGCCCCGGCCAGCGCGGGCGCGGGCACCGAGCCGCCCTCGGCGCCGGTGTCCGCCGCGGTCTCGGCGGGGGTCCGCACCTCCGCGTGGATCACCCGCTCCCGCAGGCCGGGCACGGCGGCGCAGGCCACGCCGATGACCGTGTCCGCGTACCGCTCTCGCAGCGCGGCGTCCGTCCAGTCGACCGGGCCGTGCGGGGCCACCGTCACCATCAGGGTCACCGCCTCGTGCGCGTCGTCCGGGCGGGTCGACGGATCGTCCGGCCGCATCACCGTCACGGTCGGCCGCCCGGCGAGCCGGCCGCCGAACACGGCATCCCGCTCCGCCTCCCCGTCCGCTCCGTGCACCACGGTCCGGTGCACCGCACCCGGCTCCCGGGCGCCGCGCAACGACAGCAGAACCACGAACCGGCCCGGCACCGGACCGCTCCCCGGGCGCGGCTGCGCCGCCACGTCCCCGTCCTGCCACAGCGCCTGACCGGGCACCAGCTCCGCACGCGGCTGCGCGGCCAGCACCACATGATCGGCCTCGGCGCTCTCCCCGCCCGCCAGCTCGACGCCCGCCGCCCGGCCGTCCTTCTCGATGATCCGGACGACCTCGGCCCCGAAGACGAAGGTCACCCGCCGCGCCAGGCACCGCTCGTACACCGCCTGGGCCAGCGCCCGCATGCCCCCGGTGACATACCAGCTGCCGAAGGTCTCCTGCATGTACGGAATGAGGGCGGCGCCCGCCGGGGCGCTGCGCGGGTCCAGCCCGTACGACAGGGCGTACCCGTCGAGCAGCGCCGCCAGCCGGGGGTCGGCCAGCTCCCAGGCACCGATCTCCGCGACCGTCCCCGCCTGCCGGGGGGACCGCAGGAGCCTGCGCTGCCTGACCGCGGGATAGGGATCGCGCCCGAGGACCTGCCAGTCGGGACGCAGCGGCTCCTCCAGCAGGGGGCGCCGCGAGCGGTCCCAGGCGTCACCCGCCCGGTCCAGGAACGCGCCCCAGCTGCCACCTGCGCCCGCCCCGAGCGCCTCGTCCAGAGCGGCGACGGCGCCGGCCCGGGAAGCGTTGGGCAGCGACACCGCCGTGCCGTCCGCGAAGAGATGCCGGCTCGCCGGGTCCACCTGGGTCAGCGTGACGCACTGCTCCAGGGGCTCCTTGCCGGTCTTCACGAACAGATCGCGGTAGACGGCGGGCAGGTGCAGCAGGGCGGGCCCGGTGTCGAATGCGAAGCCGTCACGGGCATACCGGCCGACCGAGCCGCCGTATGTCGCTGACCGCTCGTACACCGTCACCCGGTGGCCTGCCACGGCCAGCCGGGCCGCCGCCGCCATCGCGCCCGTCCCGGCGCCGATCACCGCAATTCGTGCCATGTCAGTGACCCTAAACGGTGCCACTGACACCTCACTCGGGAGGCCGGTGCAGGACGCTTTCCGCCAGGCGTTTCTCCTCGCGCCGCTGGGCCCTGCGGCGCAGGAACCGGCGGATCCGCGAGGCCAGGAAGACGAGTATCACCATCCCGAGGACCAGCAGCGTCGCGGCGATGGAAGCGGCGGCCACCGGATGGAACATGGCGAAGGTGATGATCCCGGCGACACCCAGGTCCTCGGCCGTGCTCACCGCGATGTTGCTGAACGGCTCGGGGGAGGTGTTGACCGCCATCCTGGTGCCCGCCTTCACCAGATGGCTCATCAGTGCGGTGGAACCGCCGACGGCCCCGGCCGCGAGCTCCGGCAGTGAACCGCTCTCGCCGGCCAGCAGCGCGGCGACGACGGCCCCGGACAGCGGCCGGACGACGGTGTGCACCGAGTCCCAGGCCGAGTCCACGTACGGGATCTTGTCCGCCACCGCCTCGCACAGGAACAGCACACCGGCCACCACGAGGACATCGGTGCGCTGCAACGCGGCGGGCACCTCGTCGGTGAGACCGGTCGCGCCGAAGACGCCGAGCAACAGGACCACCGCGTAGGCGTTGATCCCGCTCGCCCAGCCACTCGTGAACACCAGGGGGAGTACGGACACGGACGCGATCGTAACCAGCCGGGGTCCGGCCCGGGTGGGGTTGCGTGCGCAGCCCTGAGTATCCGTACCTAGTGAGAGAGATGAGTAGGCGCACGGATAGGCCCTGACCTGCGCGGACGGCAGAGTGTGGAGCACGGAAGGGGCACGGCGCCAGGACCGCCGACACGGGGCGGCGGAACGGCGCGGATGTCCCGGACGGAACGGGGGTGCACGGCGGAGGACCCGCGGCCACGGGGGAACACGGGGGTCACGGGGGAGGGTTCTCCGGCAGCACGGAAAACGCCGGTCCGGTGGAGTTCGAGGGGGATCGAACTCCACCGGACCGGCGTCTTCGTGTCCGGGTCCGCTCAGCGCCGTCCGCTGACCCGCCCGTGCAGCAGCAGGGACAGCGCCGAGTGCACATCGTCTATCGACCGCTCCGGCTGGAACGCCTGCCAGTCGAGCGCCGCCACCAGCACCATCCCGACGAGCGCCGCGGCGGTCAGCGGAATGTCGATCTCCTCGCTCAGCTCGCCGTTGCGGACACCTTCCCTGAGCACCCCTTCGACGACGGCCACGGCCTCCTGGCGCACCACCAGGAGGGTCGCCTGCCAGGCGCGGTTGGTGCGCCAGAGCTCGGCGACGTACAGCTGGGTGAAGGCCGGATACCGGTCGATGAAGACCAGGCCCGCCCGGATCATCGCGTCCAGGGCCTCCACCCGGGTGCCGCCGCGCGCCTCGGTCTCCTCGGACGCGGAGCGCAGCGAAGCCGTGAGCAGCCCGACGCCGTGCCGCAACAGCTCCTCGAAGAGCTCGGTCTTGCTCTTGAAGTTGTAGTAGACCGTGCCCTTGGCGACCCCGGCGCGCTCGGCGATCTCGTCCACCGTGGTGGCGGAGAACCCCTTCTCGGCGATGAGGGTCACCGCCGCCTCGTAGAGCTTCTGCCGGGTGGCCTGGCGGCGCGTGGTGCTACTGCTTTCCATGCGGTCGATTCTCACAGGTCCGTGCGCGCTCACAGACTCAGCTCCGGATGCAGGCGGTCCAGGGTCCACACCTGCTTGCGCCGTGCGGACACGGCTGTCAGCGCCAGCGCGCCCGCGGTGAACGCAGCCAGGACCGCGCAGGCGTGCCAGACAGGTCCGAGGCCGCCGCCGGTGATCAGCCGGCGCAGCCCCTCGACGATGTAGCTCATCGGCAGGAAGGGATGGATCGCGCCGAAGAAGCCGGGGCTGGTCTGGACGGGGTACGTTCCGCCCGCCGAGGTCAGCTGGAGCATCAGCACCGCGAGGACGAGGATGCGTCCCGCCGCTCCGAAGCGGGCGTTGAGCCACTGCACGATCGCCGCGAAGCAGCAGGTCACCAGGGCCAGGAAGCCGATCGTCGCGGCGGGGTGCGCCATCTGGAGACCGAGTCCCCAGTGCAGTACGGACATCAGCGCGGCGACCTGGAGCACACCGATCGCGACGACCGGCAGCCAGCCGGCGAAGGCGATGCGCCAGGCGGAGGCCCCGGCGGCGAGCGCCCGCCTGTTGAGCGGCTGGATCAGCATGTACGCCACCATCGCGCCGACCCAGAGGGAGAGCGGGATGAAGTACGGGGCGAATCCGGTGCCGTAGTTCGGGGCCGTGTGCAGGGACTTGGACGCCAGCTGAACGGGATCGGCCATGACGCCCGTACGCGCGTCCCGGTCCTTCTCGGAGTAGTCGGGGATCTTCCCGACGCCGTCGTTCAGTCCCTGGGCGAGGGTCGCCGAACCGTCGCCGAGACGGAAGAGGCCGCTGTCCAGGTCGGTGGCGCCGGACTTCAGTCTGCCGACACCCGTGTCCAGGTCCGAGGAGCCCGTCTTCGCCGTTCCCAGCCCGGTGTGGAGCGCGTCGGCGCCCTTGGCGACCTTGTGGGCGCCCGTGTTGAGCGCGTTGATCTTCGCGACCGCGGACTCCAGGTCGGTGTCCAACTGCGGCGAACGCTTCGCGAGGGCTTCGGCCTGCCCCTGGAGCGTCGTCAGCTGGCCGCGCAGCTTCTTCAGGTCACCGTCCTGGTTCTTGACGAGCACGTTCACGTCGTCGGCGACCTTCGCCACGTCGGCCGTCGCCGTCATGGCCCGCTTCAGCGGCGGGCAGACGCCGGGGTCGGGCAGCAACTGGTCCTCGCAGCGGGTGCGGTGGACCTCGGCGAGCTCGTCGGCCGCGGTGTGCGCGGCGGTGGCCGCGGTGGGCGCCGCCTCCACCAGCAGATCGAGGTTGTCCCGCACGGTCTTCGACGAGTCGGCGACCAGCCGGGCCGTGTCGCCGATCGCCTTGCCGTTGTCCTTGAGGAACGGGCGTACGTCGGCGGCGATGCCGTTGACCTTGTCGGCGAGGGCCTGGGTGCCGTTCGCGACCTGGCGCGACCCGGTTTCGAGGTCGCCCGCGCCCTTGTTCAGTTTGGTGATCCCGCCGGCCAGCCGACCGCTGCCCGCCTTGGTGTCCTTGAGCCCGCTCGCGAGGTTCTCGGAGCCCTTCTTGGCCTTGGAGATACCGCCCTTGAGGTCGTCGGCCCCCTTCGCGGCCTTCTCCGTGGCGTCATGGATTCCGGAGAACGAGATGAAGATCCGGTCCAGGAACCCGCGCGAGGCGTTCGTCGACGCCGCCGTGCGCACCTCGGAGAACACCGTGCGGGATATCTGCCCGACGATGTAGTTGTTCGCGTCGTTCGTCCGTACCTGGAGGGCGCCCGTCTCGGGGGAGTCGCCCGAACTGGAGGCGATCCGCTCGCTGAAGTCGGACGGCATGGTCAGCGAGAGGTAGTACGTGCCGTCCTCGACACCCCGGCCGGCCTCGACGGAGCTCACCTCGTGCCACTCGAAGACCTTGGAGTCGCGCAGCTTGCCGGTGATCTCGTCCCCGGCGGCGAGGCGCTTGCCCGAGACGGACGCCCCCTTGTCGTCGTTGACCAGCGCGACGGGGATCCTGTCGAGGCGCCCGTACGGGTCCCAGAACGACCACAGGTAAAGGGCTCCGTACAGCAGGGGCAGCAGCAGGAGCGCCACCAGAGCGGCACGCGGCAGCTTCCCCCTGCCGAACCGCTTCAGCTCAAGCGCTGCCAGTTTCGGCGATCGCATCGGCCGTCCCCTCCTCGGTCGTGGTGTCGGTGGGTGTCGTGGTTCCGGTGCGCACGGTGAGCGCGCCCTCGGGGGCCTCGCTGCACACGGCGAGCACCGTCGTGCCGTCGTCGGCGAGGGTGCGCAGCAGTGCCCAGGCCTCGGCGCGCTCGGCGTCGGACAGCTTGAGGTCGGTGTCGTCCACGGCGAGCAGCTGCGGGCGGCCGATCAGGGCGAGGGCGATGGACAGGCGCAGCGCCTCCAGCCGCTCCAGATCGCGTACGGAGGTCCGTTCGGCCTTGGGCAGGGCGGCGGGATCGAGTCCGGCCGCGTCAAGCGCGGCGTCGATACGGGCCCGGGCGGTGGCGGCGCGTTCGGCGCGGGGGCGGAGCAGGGTGCGCAGCGAGCCGTCGTAGCGGCGCTGGAGCAGGGCGCGCTCGCGCAGGTGCTCGGCGACGGTGAACGCGGGGTCGAGCTCGCTCACGCCGGGGACCGGACCCAGGGCGCTGATCCTGCGGACCGCGGCGAGCTTGCCCGGCAGGCGCAGACCGCCGGTCTCGGCGTGGCCCTCGGTGGAGCGCATCCGGCCGGTGAGCGCGAGGAGCAGACAGGTGCGCCCGGAGCCGGACGGACCCTCGATCGCGAGGAGTGATCCGGGCCCGGCGGTGAAACCGACCCCCCGGAAGGCCCAACCGCGCGGTCCCTCGAGCCCGAAGTCCTCGGCTCTGACAGCTGCCCCGTGCGGGCTGTCCACAGACTCTCCCCTTTTTGAACTGACCAGTCAGTGCAAAAACTTAGCCCGAACTCGCGATCGAAGCAAAAGGCCAGGTCAGAGGCGTATCGAGGGGAATTGTCAGTGGTGACCGTCACCATGGATACAGACGGCCACGAAGCCGTCACACGACGACAGGAGGTTCGTCATGGCCAGCTCGTCCGCAGCAGCCGCCCCGCGGCGCCGCCCAGGCAGCCCTGCCCCCTCACCGACCGGTCCGGCAAGCGACGTCCACCCCGTACTGCGCCGGGCCACGGCGCCGCCCGCCGCCCTCGATCTGCTCGCCAAGGCCCGCGGCGGCCTCGACGAGGCCGCCGTGCTCGACGTGCCGAACGAGCGGTACGCCACCGCCCACCTGGCCGCGCTGCGCACCGCGGCTGCCGTGCTCGCGGCCCGTGGCCGCCCCGAGACCAGCAGGCGCCGCCGGGAGCGGATCCGCAGCGCCTGGGAGGTCCTGCCGGAAATAGCCCCGGAGCTCACCGAATGGAGCGCCCTGTTCGCCTCAGGGGCCGTGCGCAGGGCCCGCGCCGAAGCCGGCATACCGGGCGCCGCCACCAGCCGGGACGCCGACGATCTGCTGCGCGACGCCGCCATGTTCCTGCGGCTGGTCGAGCGGCTGCTGGTGCTCCAGCCGGTGCTTCCCCAACCGAGAAACGGGCAGGCCGAAGCGGGGTGACCGGGGCGGCGGCGCGAGGCAATAGGGTGGGCGGACCCGTACCACCTGCACTGTTCACGCTCCGCCGTCAGTGGCGGCACCGTGCCGAGGAGTCAACTGCCGTGTCGGACCAGCCGCGCCCCCGCGCCTCCCTCCGTACCGCCGTGGTCTGGGAGGTCCTGAAGGACGCTCTCGACCGCCGGGTCAAGGCGACCGGCAGGGACACCCTGGACGTCCTGGACACCGGTGGCGGCACCGGAAACTTCGCGGTGCCCGTCGCCCGGCTCGGCCACCGGGTCACCGTCGTCGACCCCAGCCCCAACGCGCTCTTCGCGCTGGAGCGCCGTGCCGCCGAGGACGGCATGGCCGAACGGGTCAACGGGGTCCAGGGAGACATCCTCGGCCTGTTCGACGTGGTGGAGCGCGGCAGCTACGACGCGGTCCTGTGCCACGGAGTCCTGGAGTACGTGGACGACCCCGCCGAGGGCGTGCGGAACGCGGTCGACGCGCTCCGCCCGTCCGGCGCCCTCAGCCTGCTGGCCGCCGGACTCGGCGGCGCCGTCCTCGCGCGGGCGCTCGCCGGTCACTTCACCGAGGCCCGGCACGCCCTGACCGACCCGGCGGGCCGCTGGGGCGACGGCGACCCGGTGCCCCGGCGCTTCAGCGCCGACCAGCTCACCGAGCTGGTCGCCGCCGCAGGCATGGAGGTCGGAGCGGTCCATGGCGTACGGGTCTTCGCCGACCTCGTACCGGGCGTCCTGGTGGACACCGAACCGGGCGCGGTCGAGGCGCTCCTCAAGCTGGAGGCCGCCGTGGCCGAACTGCCGTCCTTCCACGCCGTCGCGACCCAGCTGCACGTTCTGGGCGAGAAGCGCGGCTGATCAGCAACGCAGCTGCAGACGGAGTACGGCTCCGGGACCCCGATCAGCGCTCCGGCCCCGTATGATCGGGTGACACCATTCGGCATGACGGATCGGACGTCGGGGAATCTACGCCTCAGCAGACGAACCGACATGGCGGTCCGGACTGGTTAATGGCTACAGGGCGGGTTTCACGGGGGCGAATCCCTGCCTATCCTGGAAGGGCCGCATACCGGTCGCCCCCCGCGGCCGACGACTAGGAGGACTCCGTGCCGCTCTCGGAGCACGAGCAGCGAATGCTCGAGCAGATGGAGCGAGCGCTGTACGCCGAAGATCCCAAGTTCGCGACAGCGCTTGAGGGAAGCGGGCTGCGTACGTACACCCGACGACGGGTCTACCAGGCGGTCGCTGGCTTTCTGGTGGGTATCGCGCTCCTCATGGCCGGAATGGTCGCCCAGCAGATCTGGATCAGCGTGGTGGGGTTCCTCGTCATGCTGGGCTGTGCCGTGCTCGCGGTCACCGGGTGGCGCAAAGCGCCCAAGCCCGGGGAACAACAGCCGGCGGGGAGCGGGGCCAAAGGCGAACGCCGACAGCCCAAGCAGCGCCGGTCGATGATGAACCGGATCGAGCAACGGTGGCAGCGCCGCCGTGACGAACAGGGCCAATAAGCATTTCCGTCCCCGGAAGCATTCCGGGATCGGACTGAGTACGTAACGCCGGACACTTATGGGTGAGGGGCGGTCGCATTCCTGCGACCGCCCCTCAGCTGTTCTCCCGACCGGGAGCTGTTCTCCGCTCCCGGTCAGCCCTGCTGGCGGGAGAGCCGGCGCAGCCGCCCGGCCCACCGGTCGCGACCCGCCAGCTCCGCCCACCTGCGGGCGAGCGCCGCCCAGCGCTCCGAAGCCGACCACACCACCCGTACAGCCGAGCGGGGCGCGATCATCGCGCGGACCCGGGTCGTGCGGCTCACGGAGGCCCGCAGAGCGGTACGAACGGCCAGGACATCCTCGGTGAGTCCCATGGCCGCCCGCGGCTCCGGTGCGTACAGCACCTGCTCCACCGCGCCTGCCACCCGGTGGGCCGAGGCCGCAGCGGTGCCCTCGATCCCGCCCAGCCGCACGATGCGCGCCGCCGCCTTGCGCGGTGTCTGCGAATCGTCGGGAGGGATGCCGTGGTCCCAGGCCGTGTCGATGAGTTCCCGCCAGGCCGCCAAGGTTCTGGCCGCGGCGTCCCCGGGCGTCCGGCCCGGTGAGGAGCTCAGCCTGCGTCCGCGTGCGCGGGTCCGCCAGAGCAGCGGCAACAGAGGCAGCCCCAGCACCAGCACGGCGGCCAGGCCAAGCAGCAGCACCGTGCCTACCGGTGTCCCCGGATCGGCGGGGCCCACCGCGCCGGGAACCGCCGAGGGGCCGCACTCACCCTGTCGGCGCAGTTGCTCCGGACAGTTCTGCGAGGCGGACGGGGCGGCCGAAGGCGCCTGGGAGGCGCCCGCCGACGGCTGGGCCGGATCGTCCGTACTGCCCGTGGGGGCATCCGGCAGTGTGTACGAGGGGGTGGTTCCCCGGGTCGGGGTCGGCTCGAACCGTGTCCACCCCACGCCCTCGAAGTACAGCTCGGGCCAGGCATGGGCGTCCCGGAGCCCGACGGACACCGAGCCGTTCGACTGGAACGTCCCCGGTGTGAAGCCCACCGCGACCCGCGCCGGAATGCCGAGGGTCCGCGCCATCGCGGCCATGGTGAACGAGAAGTGGACGCAGAAGCCCTGCTTGTCGCTGAGGAAACGGCCGATCGCGGCCGTGCCCGTACCGGAACTCACCGTCGTGTCGTAGGTGAAGCCGCCCTCGGAGGCGAACCAGTCCTGGAGCGCGACAGCCATCTCGTACGCGTTCGTGGAGCCCTTCGTCACCCCGGCCGCGGTCCGGCGGACCACGTCCGGCAGCGTATCGGGCACCTTGGTGTACTCACGCGCCAGATCGGCCGGCGGCGGGCCCGCCGAGGCGAGCTGGTCCGCGGTCGGCCGCACCACCAGGCTGCTGACCTCGTACTTCGCATTGCCCGTCGTCTGCCCGTCGTCCCCGACGAGGGTGCGGCCCTCGGGCTCGTACCGCCAGCGCCCGCCGATCTTCACCTCGGTCGCCGGATAGGGGAGCGGCAGATACGTCTGCTGGTACGAGGGCGACGAGGTGAGGTTCGTCCTGATCTCCGTGACGGCGACGCCCGGTTTCAGACCTGCGGGCTGCGGCAGGCGTCCCGGCACATCCGTCAGCCGGCGGGTCGATGGCCGCCACTCGCTTCCGTTGAACTGGTCCAGGGCCAGGATCCGCAGATAGAAATCGTCCGGGGCCCCGGTGTTGGTGCGATACGACATCACCTCCCGGTCCTCCGGCTGGTTCAGATTGTTCTGGAGCGAGACCAGCGGATTGACCGCGGAGATGGTGCCCCCGCCGCCGCCTCTTCCCGTCCCCGAACCCGAACCTGCCAGGAGCCCGCCCTCGAGAGCGGGCAGCGCCGCCGGAACGACCAGTGCGATACCGAGCGTCAGGACCCCGATACGCCGGCCGGTACGGACCGAGGCGAGCGCCCGCCCGCCCGAATCCGCGATACCGGCGGCCAGACCGCCCGACGACCTGGTCGCACCGCCGAAGACCCGCCCCCACTGGGAGAGCCGGTTGCGGCCCTCGGCCAGCAGCAACAGCAGATAGCCGGAGGCGGCGAGCAGGAACCAGAGCCAGCCCGCCCCGCCTTCGGCCAGCCCGGCGGCGACCGAGTAGAGCGCGAGCAGCGGCAGCCCGGCCGGGGCCGCGCTGCGGAAGGTCACCGCGAGGGCGTCCACCGCGAGACCGATCAGCAGCACACCGCCGACCAGCAACAGCCGGATGCCGTCCGTCGCGGGAGCCGGGATCGCGTACTTGCCGACATCGTCCGCGCCCGCCGTGAACAGGTCCGCGAGTTGCTGGACGGCCATCGGGCCCGGCAGCACACCGAAAAGGGCCTGGTCCCTGGCGAACACCACGGTCAGCAGCACCAGTGTGACCAGAGTCTGGGCGGCGACCGTCAGCGTCCGTGCCAGCGGCACCCGGCGCGCCAGCGCGCCCACCCCGCTCTGGATCGCCAGCAGGAAAGCTGCCTGCAGTATCCAGCCGGCCGGATCGACCAGCGGCAGCAGGGCGCCCGACGCCATCAGCGTCGCCGCGAACGCGCACAGCGCCAGCCGACCACGACCGCTCATGACCATCCCCCAGAGAAACCTGTCGTGCCGCCCGTCGAGGCGGACTGCGTGTCGCCGTGCTGCTGTCCCGCCTGCTGCCACAGCTTGGCGAGCCTCGTCCCGGGCGGAACGGCCACAGCCGTCCAGCCCGACTCGCGCAACAGCCGCAAGCGTCCCTCGGCGGGGGCGGGCGGTGCCCCGTCTCCGCCCCGTGACCAGCCCTCGCTGTCCAGGACGAACGCCACGGCGCCGCCGCTGCGCTGACGCATCCGGCTCGCCACCGCGACCTGCTCCTCGTCGAGATCGCCGAAGAACGCGATCAGCAGACCTTCGTTGCCGCCGCGCAGTACGTCGTAGGCACGGGACAGGCCGCCGCCGTCCGAATGGTCGACGACCGCGAGCGTGTCCATCATCAGTCCCGCGGAATCGGCGGACTCCTGGGTCGATCCGGCGAATCCGTCGGAGCCCTCGCCCGGTACCGAATTGCCGTCGTCCGTGAGCAGCCGCACGGCGAAGCCACGCTCCAGCATGTGCACCAGCGCCGAAGCGGCTCCCGATACGGCCCACTCGAAGGCCGAATCCGGGCCGGCTCCCTGATACGCGACACGCCGGGTGTCCAGCAGCACCGTGCACCTGGCCCGCTGCGGCTGCTCCTCGCGGCGCACCATCAGCTCGCCGTAGCGCGCGGTGGAGCGCCAGTGGACGCGGCGGAGGTCGTCGCCGTGCCGGTAGCCGCGCGGAATCACATCGTCCTCGCCGGCCAGGGCCAGCGACCGCTGCCGCCCGTCGCCGTACCCCGAAGCCTCACCGGCCAGCCGCAGGGTCGGCAGCGATTCGGTACGGGGGATGACGGTCAGGGTGTCGTAGGCGCTGAACGAACGGGTCAGCTCGCACATCCCGAAGGGATCACTGAGCCGCAGCTGCAAGGGCCCCAGCGGATAGCGCCCGCGCAGATCCGACCTGACCCGGTAGGACACCTCGCGCCTGCCTCCCGCCTCCACCCGGTCCAGTACGAACCGGGGCCGTGGACCGAGCACGTACGGCACGCGGTCCTGGAGCATGAGCAGCCCCGTGGGCAGCCGGGAGATGTTGTCCATCCGCAGATGCACCCGGGCCTCCGCGCCGGCCGGCACCCGCGAAGGGGACAGCCACCGGCTTCCGGTGACCCGGTAGCGGGTGCGGTAGAGGACCGTCACGCAGATCAGCGGCAGCACGGCGAGCAGCAGGCCGACCCGCAACAGGTCGCCCTGGCCCAGTGCATAGGCGCAGACCGCCGCGGCGACCCCGGCCGCGAGGAAGGACCGTCCCCGCGTGGTCAGCCCGCCGAGGGCGGCCCGGAGGCCGCCCTTGTCGCCGTCGTTCTCCACGGCGCCGGGCCCCCCGGCCGCCATCACAGCCGCCGTGTGCCGGGCTGCTGCTGGCCGTAGACCGGGCGGCCCGGCTGGTGCGGCGGCGCGGCCGGGGCCGCCCCGCTGCCCGAGGTCGGTACGGGCGTGCGCTGGAGGATCTCCAGCACCACCTGCTCGGCGGTCCGGCGGTTCAGCTGGGCCTGCGCGGTGGGCAGCAGCCGGTGGGCGAGCACCGCAACCGCGAGTGCCTGCACATCGTCCGGCAGGGCGTACTCGCGCCCGCTGAGCGCTGCCGACGCCTTCGCCGCACGCAGCAGATGCAGGGTCGCGCGCGGTGACGCGCCGAGTCTGAGATCCGGGTGGTTACGGGTGGAGCCCACGAGTTCCACCGCGTACCGCCTGACGGAATCGGCCACGTGGACCGTACGCACCGCGTCGATCAGCTTCACGATGTCGTGGGCGTGCGCCACCGGCTGCAGGTCGTCCAGCGGCGAGACCCCGCCGTGCACGTCGAGCATCTGCAGTTCGGCCTCGGCGCTCGGATAACCGATCGACACCCGGGCCATGAAGCGGTCGCGCTGGGCCTCGGGCAGCGGGTAGGTGCCCTCCATCTCGACCGGGTTCTGGGTGGCCACCACCATGAACGGGTTGGGCAGCGGATAGGTCTGCCCGTCGATGGTGACCTGGCGTTCCTCCATCGACTCCAGCAGCGCCGACTGGGTCTTCGGCGACGCGCGGTTGATCTCGTCGCCGATCACGATCTGGGCGAAGATCGCGCCCGGTTTGAACTCGAAGTCCCGTCGCTGCTGATCGAAGATCGACACCCCGGTGATGTCCGAGGGCAGCAGGTCGGGAGTGAACTGGATACGCCGCACCGAACAGTCGATGGACCGCGCCAGAGCCTTGGCCAGCATCGTCTTGCCGACCCCGGGGACGTCCTCGATGAGGAGATGTCCTTCCGCGAGCAGCACGGTCAGCGAAAGCCGTACGACCTCAGGCTTGCCCTCGATCACACTCTCGACCGACCTGCGCACCTGCTCCACTGTGGTCGTCAGATCTGTGAGGCTCGCTCGATCGTCATAGGTCGTCACCCGGCCCTCCTCGGCACCTTTTGTGCAGGGCCGACGCGCATCGCTGCCCGGCCCGCCCCGAAATACGGACACTCCGCGGAAGGCCCGTGGAGACGTCACACCCGCATTCTTGTTGCCGTTACCGCTTCGTGTCACTCGCCTGTGGATAAGTGGGTGCGATATGTCGGGAGTTGCCGTGTTTTCGGTGCGCGATGATCGCTCGCGGCGTGCCGGGCGGCGACGGGGACGTCAGGAGACGGGCTGGATCTCGCGCAGCAGACCGGTGGTCACGTCGAAGACGAAGCCGCGGATGTCGTCCGTGTGCAGCAGGAACGGTGAGGTGCGCACGCGCTGCATCGACTGCCTGACGTCCTGGTCGGCGTCGGAGTACGCCTCCACCGCCCAGACCGGCCGTTGTCCGACCTCGCGCTCCAGCTCGTTGCGGAAGTCCTCGGTGAGTGACTCCAGACCGCAGCTGGTGTGGTGGATGAGGATGACGCTGCGGGTCCCGAGAGCGCGCTGGCTGATGGTCAGGGAGCGGATCACGTCGTCGGTGACCACGCCGCCCGCGTTGCGGATGGTGTGGCAGTCGCCGAGCTCGAGACCGAGCGCCTTGTGCAGGTCGAGGCGGGCGTCCATGCAGGCGACCACAGCCACCTTCAGCACCGGCCGGGCGTCCATGCCGGGGTCGCGGAACTCGTCCGCGTAGCGGGCATTCGCTTCGACCAGTCGATCGGTGACCGTACCGCCGGCGCGGGCCGTGCCCGCGGCGGGTGCGGAGGGTTCGGTGGAGGAGTGCGCGGAAGTCGACATGGATAAGACGTTAGCCGTCACGACCCGTCCCGGCGTGCTGTGGAAGGGGACAAAGAACGTCAACGAGGCTTGTTGTGAGGTAACCCACAAGCCTCACCGAAGTGCACCCGGCCGAGTGAGGTTTCGGGCCCGAAGAGGTCGGTGCGACGCGCTGCCCGCTTCGTTGATCGGGAATCGATCGAATGGCAGGGTGGACTAAAGTGACGGGAAGTTACCGACACACCTCGCACATTCTTCATATTCCGTACGCCCCCGTGATGTGCGGCGTGCGTGCGGCCCGGCCCTCTCCCGCTCTCCGGTCGGTCGGCGCCCCTTCCCCGGCGCCGGTGGACCTCCCCTTCCGAGCGGGCGGGGACCGGGCCGCACGGGCAGCCGCGCATGAACCGAGCCTGAGAGGGCGCATGAGCCAGACCCGACACGTCCCGGTGATGCTCCAGCGATGCCTGGACCTGTTGGCCCCGGCTCTGGAGGCCTCGGGCCCCACGCCACCGGTGGTCGTCGACTGCACCCTCGGCCTCGGCGGACACAGCGAGGCACTCCTCGCCGCGTTCCCGACGGCCAGGCTGGTCGCACTCGACCGTGACAAGGAGGCGCTCCGTCTCTCCGGTGAGCGTCTCGCCCCCTACGGCGACCGCGCCACCCTGGTGCACGCGGTCTACGACGAACTGCCCGAGGTCCTCGACCGGCTGGGCATCCCCAAGGTCCAGGGCGTGCTCTTCGACCTCGGTGTGTCCTCCATGCAGCTCGACGAGGCCGACCGGGGATTCGCGTACGCCCAGGACGCCCCCCTCGACATGCGCATGGACCAGACGACCGGGATCGGCGCCGCCGAGGTGCTCAACACCTACCCGCCGGGCGAGCTCGTACGGATCCTGCGTCAGTACGGCGAGGAGAAGCAGGCCAAGCGGATCGTCTCCGCCGTCGTGCGCGAGCGCGAGAAGGAGCCGTTCACCAACAGCGCCCGGCTCGTCGAGCTGATCCGGGACTCGCTGCCGCAGGCCGCCAAGCGAACCGGCGGCAACCCGGCCAAGCGCACCTTCCAGGCCCTGCGCATCGAGGTCAACGGCGAACTCACCGTCCTGGAGCGGGCCGTCCCGGCAGCTGTCGGGTCCCTCGCCGTGGGCGGCCGTATCGCAGTCCTCTCGTACCACTCGCTGGAGGACAGGCTGGTCAAGCAGGTCTTCGCGGCCGGCGCCGCCAACACGGCGCCCCCCGGCCTGCCCGTCGTCCCCGAGCGCTACCAGCCACGGCTGAAGCTGCTCACCCGCGGTGCGGAGCTGCCCACGGAGGAGGAGGTCGCCGAGAACCGGCGCGCCGCCCCCGCCCGGCTGCGCGGCGCCCAGCGCATCCGCGAGGAGGAGCGATGAGCGACTCCGCTCCGGCCCGTCCGGCACCGGGGGCGTCCGAGGCGATGCCGTGACCAAACCGGCCGAACAGTTGAAGGGGCGGGCCGCGCGGCTCGCCCGGCTGATGCCGTCGGGGCCCAGCAACGCGGCCCGTACCCCCTTCGTCCTGCTGGTCGTCCTGCTCCTCGGCGGCGGCCTGATCACGCTTCTCCTGCTGAACTCCGCCCTCAACGAAGGATCGTTCAGGCTGAGCGAGCTGAAGCGGGAGACCACGGAACTCACCGACGACCAGCAGGCCCTTCAGCGGGACGTCGACAGCTACTCCGAGCCGGACGCGCTGGAGCGGCGCGCCAGGGAACTGGGCATGGTGCCGGGCGGCAGCCCCGCCTTCCTCGACCAGGACGGCAAGGTACGCGGCGTGCCCGTGGAGTCCACCGCGGAGCCGGCCCCCACGGTCGCACCGAAGCCGGTGGAAACCCGGTCCGGCAGCTCGACCGGCCCCTCCGCCGGCACATCTCCGGCCTCCTCGCCGGATCCGTCGGCCTCGCAGTCCGCCGCGGGGTCCGCCTCCGCGTCGCCTTCCCCAGGTGCCTCCCGGGCCGCGTCCGAGCCCGAATCAACGCCCGAGTCAGAAGCAGAGACCACGCCCACGACGAGCCCCGGCAGGTGACGCAGTGCCGTCCAAGGAACCGCCGCGCCGCCGCGTACCCGGCCCGGCACACCCCCGTAACGCGGCCGGCGGCTCAGGCCGCCCCCGGCCCGACGCCCGCAGCCGGCGCCCCTCGGCCGGACAGCCACGCGGCGGGGCACCGCGCAGGAGCACCTCGCGCGGCAGCGGCCCCCGCAACAGCACCCCGCGCTCCCTGCGCCTCGGCAGCCCACGACCGCGTCTGCGCCTGGTCAGCCTCGGTCTGACGCTCGTCATGCTGGCCTTCGTCGTCCGGCTCCTCCAGGTCCAGGCGGTCGACGCCAGCGCGTACGCGGCCAAGGCCGAGCAGAACCGCTACCTCGAGTACACGGTCGCCGCGGAGCGCGGGGAGATCACCGACCGCAACGGGATCGCGCTGGCCACCAGCGTCGACGCGCACAACATCACCGCCGACCCCAAGATGTTCACGCCCGAGGACAGCAAGGCCCCGGACGCGCCCCAGCAGGCCGCGGCCCTCCTCGCTCCGATCCTCGGCAAGGACGTCGACGAGCTGACGAAGAAGCTCTCGGCCCCCAAGAGCCGCTACGCGCTCCTGGCGACCAGGCAGACCCCGCAGGTCTGGAAGCAGATCAAGGACCTCAAGGCAGCTTTCGCGGAGAAGGCCCAGGAGGACAAGGCCAACGGCGGCCCGGGGGCCAACGTGCTGGCCGGTGTCCTCCAGGAACCCACCACCAGGCGGGTCTACCCCAACGGGGACCTGGCCGCCGGGATACTGGGATTCGTCAACGCCGATGGCAAGGGCGGCGGCGGCCTCGAATCGAAGCTGAACGAGGAGCTGGCCGGCCAGGACGGAAAGATCCGGTACGCCCAGTCCGGCGGCCGGCGCGTCCCCACGGCGGGCGCCAGGGAGGTCCCGGCCGTCCCCGGAGCCAATATCGAGCTCACCATCGACCGGGACATCCAGTGGGCGGCCCAGCGGGCCATCGCCGACCAGGTCGAGAAGTCCGAGGCGGACCGCGGCTATGTGATCGTCCAGAACACCCGTACCGGCGAGGTGCTGGCCATGGCCAACGCACCCGGGTACGACCCAAACGACCTCTCGCAGGTCAACGCCGCCACCCTGGGCAACGCGGCACTCCAGGACGTGTACGAGCCGGGCTCCACCAGCAAGGTCATGTCCATGGCCGCCGTGCTGGAGGAGGGGGCCGCCACGCCCGGCACCCACGTCACGGTCCCCAACCGGCTCCACCGCGGTGACCGGCTGTTCAGGGACGACGTCGACCACCCCACCTGGTACCTCACGCTCAACGGCGTACTGGCCAAGTCGAGCAACATCGGCACCATCCTGGCGACCGGTCAGCTCGGCAGGACACAGGCCCAGGCCAACAAGGTCCTGTACTCCTATCTGCGTAAATTCGGCCTCGGCTCCGTCACGGGGCTCGGCTACCCCGGCGAGTCACCCGGCCTCCTCGCGAAGCCGCAGGACTGGTCGACCTCGCAGCAGTTCACGATCCCGTTCGGCCAGGGCCTCTCCCTGAACGCCATGCAGGCCGCCTCGGTCTACTCGACGATCGCCAACGGAGGGGTCAGGATCGCGCCCACCCTCGTGCGCGGGACCAAGGACGCGGACGGCGGATACACCGCCGCGCCCACCCCCGAGCAGACCCGGGTGGTCAGCGAGAAGACCGCCAAGACGCTGTCGGTCATGCTCGAGTCCGTGGTCGACGACCACGAAGGCACCGGGACGAAGGCCGCGATCCCGGGCTACCGGGTCGCGGGCAAGACCGGTACGGCCAACCGCGTCGACCCGGACAAGGGCGGCTACCACGGCTACACCGCGTCCTTCGCGGGCTTCGCGCCCTCCGACAACCCGCAGGTCACCGTCTACTGCGCGATCCAGAACCCCACCAAGGGCAGCTACTTCGGCGGCCAGACCTGCGGTCCGATCTACAAGAAGGTCATGGAGTTCGCGCTCAAGTCGCTCCAGACCGCACCGTCCGGCAGCAAGCCCGCCCGGCTGCCGGTGTCCTTCAAGCCCGGCGAGTGACAAGGCGGGCGCTGCGGGTCCTGGCCGGGCTCACGATCCGCAAGTGCCCCGAGGGAACCCTCAGTGACAACGATCACCCCTGACCCCGGGAACCGGAACGAGAAGTACCGCGACCCCGGCCCCTCGCTTCGCGAGAGGCCGGGTGAGCCCGGTACGCTCACCGCCGTGCCCCACCCTGATCAGTCCCAGAACCCCCAGAAGGACGCGCCTGTGAGCTACCCGGGAGCGCCCCGACCGGACCGGCTCCGGCCCACTTCCCTCGGCGAGCTGGCAGCCATGCTCGGTGTCGAACCACCCGGGTCCGGTGAGGTCACCGGCATCACGCACGACTCACGGGCCGTGCGCCCGGGTGATGTCTACGCCGCCCTGCCGGGCGCCCGCTTCCACGGGGCCGACTTCGCGGCCCAGGCAGCGGGGCTCGGCGCGGTCGCGGTGCTCACCGACCCGGCCGGCGCCAAGCGCGCCGCCGCCACCGGAGTCGCGGTCCTCGTCACCGAGGACCCGCGAGGCCGGATGGGCGAGATCGCCGCGGAGATCTACGGGAGGCCCGGCGCCGCCCTGCTCCAGATCGGGATCACCGGGACGTCCGGCAAGACCACCACGGCGTACCTCGTCGAGGGCGGCCTGCGCGGAGCCGGCCGCAACACCGGACTGATCGGCACCGTCGAGATGCGGATCGGCGACGAGCGCATCAAGTCCGAGCGCACCACCCCCGAGGCCACCGACCTCCAGGCCCTCTTCGCCGTCATGCGCGAACGCGGCACCGAGGCGGTCGCCATGGAGGTCTCCAGCCACGCCCTGGTGCTCGGCCGGGTCGACGGCTGTGTCTTCGACGTCGCCGTCTTCAACAACCTCAGCCCGGAGCACATGGAGTTCCACTCCGGGATGGAGGACTACTTCCAGGCCAAGGCGCAGCTCTTCACCCCGCTCCGCAGCCGCCAGGGGGTCGTCAACTTCGACGACGAGTACGGCCGCAGGCTGATCACCGAGGCGACCGTCCCGGTCGTCACCTTCTCCGCCGAGGGCCACCCGGACGCCGACTGGCGTGCCGAGGACGTCGAGGTCGGCCCGCAGGACAGCACGTTCCGGGTCGTCGGCCCCAAGGGCGAGCGGATCACCGCCAAGGCCCCGCTTCCCGGCCCGTTCAACGTCGCCAACAGCCTCGCCGCGATCGTCACCCTGGCCGTCGCGGGCGTCGACCCGCAGATCGCCGCCGACGGTGTCGCGGCCGTCCCGGGCGTCCCGGGCCGGCTGGAGCGCGTGGACGCCGGACAGCCGTACCTCGCCGTCGTCGACTACGCCCACAAGACGGACGCGGTCGAGTCCGTCCTGCGCTCCCTGCGCAAGGTCACCGAGGGCAAGGTCCACATCGTCCTCGGCTGCGGCGGCGACCGGGACACCACCAAACGCGTCCCCATGGGGGCCGCGGCTGCCCGCCTCGCCGACACCGCCGTACTGACCTCCGACAACCCCCGCTCCGAAGACCCCCTGGCCATCCTCGCCGCGATGCTCTCGGGCGCCGCCGAGGTCCCCGTCCACGAGCGCGGCGACATCCTCGTCGACGCCGACCGTGCCGCGGCCATCGCCGCGGCCGTCGCCCGCGCCGAGCCCGGCGACACCGTCCTCGTCGCGGGCAAGGGACACGAGCAGGGCCAGGACATCCACGGAGTGGTACGCCCCTTCGACGACCGCAAGGTCCTGCGCGCCGCCATCGAGCGCTCCATGGGCCGCGAGAGCACCGAGGACGCCTCCGAGGGCACCGCGGAACGCGCCCACACCCACGAGAACAGCCGGGGATGACCAAGTGATCACCCTTTCCCTCACCGAGATCGCCGAAATCGTCGGCGGGCAGTCGCACGACATACCCGATCCGGCAGTCATCGCCGACGGACCCGTCGTCATCGACTCCCGCGAGGTGAAGCAGGGCAGCCTGTTCGTCGCCCTGCCGGGCGAGCGGGCCGACGGCCACGACTTCGCGCGGCGCGCCGTCGACGCGGGCGCGGCAGCGGTGCTCGCCGCCCGCCCCGTCGGTGTTCCGGCGATCGTCGTCGACGATGTCGAGGCGGCGCTCGGGGCACTCGCCCGCGCCGTCGTCGGGCGCCTCGGAGCCACCGTCGTCGCGCTCACCGGCTCGGCGGGCAAGACCTCAACCAAGGACCTGATCGCCCAGCTCCTGGAGCGCAAGGCCCCCACGGTCTGGACACCCGGCTCCTTCAACAACGAGCTCGGCCTGCCGCTGACCGCGCTGCGCGCCACCGACGAGACCCAGCACCTCGTCCTGGAGATGGGCGCCCGCGGCGTCGGCCACATCCGCTATCTGACCGGCCTCACGCCCCCGCGGATCGGCCTGGTGCTCAACGTCGGCACCGCGCACATCGGCGAGTTCGGCAGCCGCGAGACGATCGCCGAGGCCAAGGGCGAACTCGTGGAGGCCCTTCCCTCCGAGGCGGAGGGCGGCGTCGCCGTCCTCAACGCCGACGACCCGCTCGTACGGGCCATGGCTTCCCGCACAAAAGCCCGGGTGCTGCTCTTCGGAGAGGCCGCGGATGCGGACGTACGGGGTGAGAACGTCCGCCTCACCGACGACGGCCGCCCCGCTTTCCAGCTCCACACACCCACCGGGTGCAGCGACGTGACCTTGCGCCTGTACGGTGAGCACCACGTGTCGAACGCGCTCGCCGCGGCGTCCGTCGCCCATGAGTTGGGCATGTCCGTGACTGAGATCGCCGAGGCGCTCTCCGAGGCGGGCACCCTCTCCCGCTGGCGCATGGAGGTCACCGAGCGTCCGGACGGTGTGACGGTCGTCAACGACGCCTACAACGCGAACCCCGAATCCATGAGAGCCGCACTCCGTGCGCTGGCTGCCATGGGCAAAGCCTCACGGGCCGGAGGGGGACGCACGTGGGCGGTGCTCGGTCAGATGGCCGAGCTCGGTGACGCGTCGCTCGCCGAGCACGACGCTGTCGGACGGCTCGCCGTCCGGCTCAACGTCAGCAAGCTCGTCGCTGTCGGAGGAAGAGAAGCCTCCTGGCTGCAACTGGGCGCATATAACGAGGGTTCGTGGGGTGAGGAGTCGGTGCACGTGTCCGACGCACAGGCGGCCGTCGACCTGTTGCGCAGTGAACTGCGCCCGGGAGACGTCGTGCTGGTGAAGGCGTCCCGGTCGGTCGGCCTTGAAAAGGTCGCCCTGGCACTGCTGGAGAACTCGACCGAGGGCGAGGTCGCCGTCCGATGAGGCAGATCCTCTTCGCGGGGGCCATCGGGCTCTTCCTGACCCTGGTCGGTACCCCGCTGCTGATCAAACTCCTGGCCCGCAAGGGCTACGGGCAGTTCATCCGGGACGATGGCCCGCGCAGCCACGGCAGCAAGCAGGGCACGCCCACCATGGGTGGGATCGCCTTCATCCTGGCGACGATCATCGCGTACGTCCTGGCCAAGGTGATCACCGGCGAGGAGATGCGTTTCTCCGGTGTGCTGGTGCTCTTCCTGATGGCGGGCATGGGCCTGGTCGGCTTCCTCGACGACTACATCAAGATCGTCAAGCAGCGTTCGCTGGGTCTGCGGGCCAAGGCGAAGCTGGCAGGCCAGCTGATCGTCGGAGTCGCCTTCGCGGTGCTGTCGCTCCAGTTCGCCGACGCCCGCGGCAACACCCCGGCCTCCACCCGGCTGTCGTTCGTCGAGGACTTCGGCTGGTACATCGGCCCGGTGCTCTTCTGCGTCTGGGCGCTGTTCATGATTCTCGCCATGTCCAACGGCGTGAACCTGACGGACGGTCTGGACGGCCTGGCCACCGGCGCTTCGGTGATGGTCTTCGGCGCGTACACCTTCATCGGACTGTGGCAGTTCCAGGAGTCCTGCGCCAACGCGGACACCCTGACCAACCCCAGCGCCTGTTTCGAAGTGCGTGACCCGCTCGACCTCGCGGTCGTCGCCTCCGCCCTGATGGGCGCCTGCTTCGGCTTCCTGTGGTGGAACACCTCGCCCGCCAAGATCTTCATGGGCGACACCGGTTCGCTCGCACTCGGCGGAGCCCTCGCCGGTCTGGCGATCTGCTCCCGTACGGAGCTCCTGCTCGCCCTCCTCGGCGGCCTCTTCGTGATGATCACGATGTCCGTGGTCATCCAGGTCGGCTCGTTCAAGATGACCGGCAAGCGCGTCTTCCGCATGGCCCCGCTCCAGCACCACTTCGAACTCAAGGGGTGGTCCGAAGTCCTTGTCGTGGTGCGTTTCTGGATCATCCAGGGCATGTGCGTGATCGTCGGACTCGGCCTCTTCTATGCGGGATGGGCAGCCAAGAAGTGAGCAACGTGGACTGGCAGGGCAAGCACGTCACGGTCGCCGGGCTCGGCGTCAGCGGAATCCCCGCGGCGCGCGTCCTGCACGGACTCGGGGCACTCGTCACCGTCGTCAACGACGGCGACGACGAGCGCTCCCGTACCCAGGCCGCCGAGCTGGAGGCGCTCGGGATCACCGTGCGCCTCGGCGACGGGGCGACCCTGCCCGAGTCCACCGAGCTGATCGTCACGGCCCCGGGCTGGAAGCCCGACAAGCCGCTCTTCCTCGCAGCCGCCGAGGCGGACGTCCCCGTATGGGGCGACGTCGAACTCGCCTGGCGGCTGCGGGGCCTGGACGGCAGGGAACCGGCCCCGTGGCTCGCGGTCACCGGCACCAACGGCAAGACCACGACCGTACGGATGCTCGCCTCGATCCTCGAAGCGGCCGGGCTGCGGACGGCCGCCGTCGGCAACATCGGCGTCTCCCTGCTGGACGCCGTCCTGGACGAGAAGCCCTACGACGTCCTGGCCGTCGAACTCTCCAGCTACCAGCTGCACTGGGCGCCCTCCGTGCGCGCCCACTCCGCGGCCGTCCTCAACCTGGCCCCCGACCACATCGACTGGCACGGCTCCATGGAGGCGTACGTAGCCGACAAGGGCCGTATCTACGAGGGCAACCGCGTCGCCTGCGTCTACAACGTGGCCGACCCGGCCACCGAGGACCTGGTGCGCGAGGCCGACGTCGAGGAGGGCTGCCGGGCCATCGGCTTCACCCTCGCCACCCCCGGCCCCTCGCAGCTCGGCGTGGTCGAAGGCATCCTCGTCGACCGGGCCTTCGTGGCCAACCGGCAGAAGCAGGCGCAGGAACTCGCCGAGGTCGGCGACATCGACCCGCCGGCTCCGCACAACATCGCCAACGCCCTCGCGGCAGCCGCCCTCGCCCGCGCCTACGGCGTGGAGCCCGCGGCGGTACGCGACGGACTGCGCGCCTTCCGCCCGGACCCCCACCGCATCGAACATGTCGCGGACATCGCCTCGGTGACGTACATCGACGACTCCAAGGCCACCAACACCCACGCCGCCGAGGCCTCCCTCGCCTCCTACGACCCGATCGTCTGGATCGCCGGCGGCCTCGCCAAGGGCGCCACCTTCGACGAGCTGGTGAGCGGTGCCGCGAAGCGGCTGCGCGGCGTCGTGCTGATGGGCGCGGACCGGGAGCTGATCCGCGAAGCCCTCGCGCGACACGCGCCCGAGGTACCGGTGGTCGACCTGGCCCGGACCGACACTGGGGCGATGTCCGAGGCGGTCAGGGAAGCGGCAGGGCTCGCCCGGCCGGGAGACACCGTACTGCTGGCTCCGGCCTGTGCCTCGATGGACATGTTCGTCAACTACAACAAGCGGGGCGAGGCGTTCGCGGACGCGGTCCGCGCACTCGCGGCCGAGAGCGCCTGACGGGCCCGGTCGCCGCGCCGTACTGTCCGGGGAACGCCCGGGCTCGGCGTCAGCCCCGGGCACGAGCAGTGGAGGGGACAGCGACAATGCCGGCCGAACAGAGCTCCGTGCGAAGCCGGGACCGCTCACGGGTGACCGCCCCGGCCCGCCGGGCGTCCGGCGGGCCCCGTCCGCCCCGCGCCGGCGGTGTCCGCCGGCTCTACGAGCAGGCACGCCGGGCCTGGGACCGCCCTCTGACCGCCTACTACCTGATCCTCGGCTCCAGCCTGCTCATCACCGTGCTCGGCCTGGTGATGGTCTACTCCGCCTCGATGATCAAGGCGCTGGACATCGACAAACCTGCCACGTACTTCTTCCGCAAGCAGTTCCTGGCCGCCGCCATCGGGGCCGGGCTCATGTTCGTCGCCGCGAAGATGCCCGTGAAGCTGCACCGGGCGCTCGCCTACCCCCTGCTCATGGTCACCGTCTTCCTGATGGTGCTGGTCCAGGTGCCGGGGATAGGGATGTCGGTGGGCGGCAACCAGAACTGGCTCTACCTGGGCGGCCCCTTCCAGCTCCAGCCCAGTGAGTTCGGCAAGCTCGCCCTGATCCTCTGGGGCGCAGATCTGCTGGCCCGCAAACAGGACAAGCGGCTGCTGACCCAGTGGAAGCACATGCTCGTGCCGCTCGTCCCGGTCGCGTTCATGCTGCTCGGGCTGATCATGCTCGGCGGTGACATGGGAACTGCGATGATTCTCACCGCGATCCTGTTCGGCCTGCTCTGGCTGGCCGGCGCGCCCACCAGACTGTTCGTCGGAGTGCTCGCCGTCGCCGGCGCCATCGTTCTGCTGCTCATCAAGACCAGCCCGAACCGTATGGCGCGACTGGACTGCATGGGTGCGAGCGAGCCCGGACCGGGCGGCTCGTGCTGGCAGGCCGTACACGGAATCTATGCTCTGGCGTCCGGCGGATGGTTCGGTTCCGGGCTGGGTGCGAGTGTGGAAAAATGGGGCCAACTACCCGAACCGCACACCGACTTCATCTTCGCCATCACCGGGGAGGAACTGGGGCTGGCGGGGACGCTGTCGGTGCTCGCCCTCTTCGCGGCTCTAGGCTATGCGGGTATCCGCGTGGCCGGACGCACGGAGGACCCCTTCGTGAGGTACGCCGCGGGAGGCGTGACCACCTGGATCACGGCCCAGGCCGTGATCAATATCGGTGCGGTGCTCGGCCTGTTGCCGATCGCCGGTGTCCCGCTCCCGCTGTTCTCTTACGGGGGGTCGGCCCTGCTGCCGACGATGTTCGCTGTCGGGCTCATGATCGCCTTCGCGCGAGAGGATCCCGCGGCGAAAGCGGCCCTGGCCATGCGGAGGCCCGGGGTGAGATGGAAGACGATGAGACGGCGCGTCAAGAAGCGTCCGTCCGGAGAGCGGTGAATTTCGGTGCATGTCGTACTCGCCGGTGGGGGGACCGCCGGCCACATCGAGCCCGCGCTTGCCCTCGCAGATGCCCTGCGCAGGCAGGACCCGACCGTGGGAATCACTGCCCTCGGCACGGAACGCGGACTCGAGACCAGGCTCGTACCCGAGCGGGGGTACGAACTGGCTCTGATCCCGGCTGTGCCGCTGCCCCGTAAGCCCACCCCCGAACTGATCACTGTCCCGGGACGGCTGCGCGGCACGATCAAGGCCGCCGAGCAGATCCTGGAGCGCACCAAGGCGGACTGTGTCGTCGGATTCGGCGGTTACGTGGCGCTGCCCGGCTACCTCGCCGCCAAGCGCGCCGGGGTGCCGATCATCGTCCACGAGGCCAACGCCCGTCCGGGCCTGGCCAACAAGATCGGTTCGCGGTACGCGCACGGGGTCGCCGTCTCCACCCCCGACAGCAAGCTGCGCGGTGCCCGCTACATCGGCATCCCGCTGCGCCGCACCATCGCCACCCTCGACCGGGCCCGGGTCCGCCCGGAGGCGCGTGCCGCCTTCGGCCTCGACCCCAACCTGCCGACGCTCCTGGTCTCCGGCGGTTCGCAGGGCGCCCGTCACCTCAACGAGGTGGTCCAGCGGGTCGCGCCCCTGCTCCAGCGTTCCGGAATCCAGATCCTCCATGTGGTCGGCCCGAAGAACGAATTGCCGCGTATCGACAACATGCCCGGGATGCCGCCGTACATCCCGGTACCGTACGTGGACCGGATGGACCTCGCGTACGCCGCGGCCGACATGATGCTCTGCCGCGCCGGCGCGATGACCGTCGCCGAACTCTCCGCCGTCGGGCTCCCCGCCGCCTACGTCCCGTTGCCGATCGGCAACGGCGAGCAGCGGCTCAACGCCCAGCCGGTGGTCAACGCGGGCGGCGGTGTGCTGGTGGACGACGCGGCACTCACCCCCGAGTGGGTGCAGGGCAACGTCCTGCCGGTGCTTTCCGACCCGCACCGGCTGTACGAGATGTCCCGCGCCGCGGCGGAGTTCGGACGGCGGGACGCCGACGACCTGCTCGTCGGCATGGTGTACGAGGCGATTGCCGCACGCCGTAAGGCGTGAGGCGGTGCAGGACCCGGGGCGTGCGCCCCGGGTCCGGCTAAGGAGCGAGCGTGGCCGGACCGACGACCGCCCAGCGCGGTGCAGGGCAGCAGGCGGACACCCCCGCCCGCCCGCCGCACACCGGCCCCGAGGGGCGCCGGCTGAGCCGCCGTACGCTGCTGATCCTGATCGCCGTGCTCGTGGCCCTGCTCACCGCGGGCGGAATCTGGCTGCTCTACGGCTCTTCCTGGCTACGTGTCGAGCAGGTAGGGATCAGCGGGGTCGAGGTACTGACCGAGTCCGAGGTCGAAAGTGCCGCCGCGGTGCCGATCGGGGCGCCGCTGATTTCCGTTGACACCGATGCGATGGCGAACAGGTTGCGCCAGAAGTTGCCTCGTATCGATTCCGTGGATGTCGTACGGTCATGGCCGCACGGCATCGGACTTAAAGTGACCGAACGGAAGCCGGTTCTGCTGGTGGAAAAGGGCGCAAAGTTCATCGAAGTGGACGCGGAGGGCGTTCGCTTCGCAACGGTGGACAAAGCACCCCCGGGTGTACCACTGCTGGAACTGACACCTGATCAGCCCGCGAGTCTGCGCCGGTTCGGCAGTGACCGGCTGGTGCGGGAAGCGGTCCGGGTCGCCGGCGAACTTCCGGGGGGCGTCGCAAAGGACACCCGCGTCGTACGGGTCGCCTCGTTCGACTCGATCTCCCTGGAACTCACCCGGGGGCGCGCGGTGAACTGGGGCAGCAGCGAAGACGGACCGGTGAAGGCAAGAGTCCTCACCGCTCTCATGAAAGCCGCTCCCAAAGCGGGGCACTTCGACGTGAGTGCGCCCATCGCCCCGGCCGTATCGGACAGTTGACGCACGTTTGGCCTGGCCAGCACCCTGGTTGGTCAGCGCTACGGGTGATCACATAGGGTGAAAAGAAAAACGGGAGGTTCGGCGTGTTCGTTGAACGTGCGCCACTTGTCGACTTAGTGTCCTGTTCGGAAGAGTCCAAGAAGCAGACACACTGGTAACCCTAAACTTCAACGTTAGGGTTCGGGTCGGCGTTCGGACCGTCCCAATCGGCATCCGTCGTCGCGGCGGAATCACCGCAACGCGACGACACGTAACTCGAGGCGAGAGGCCTTCGACGTGGCAGCACCGCAGAACTACCTCGCAGTCATCAAGGTCATCGGTGTCGGCGGCGGTGGTGTCAATGCCATCAACCGAATGATCGAGGTCGGTCTCAAGGGCGTCGAGTTCATCGCGATCAACACTGATGCGCAAGCCCTGTTGATGAGCGACGCCGACGTCAAACTGGACGTCGGCCGTGAACTCACCCGTGGCCTCGGCGCCGGGGCAAACCCGGCCGTCGGTCGCAAGGCGGCAGAAGACCACCGTGAGGAGATCGAGGAGGTCCTCAAGGGGGCCGACATGGTCTTCGTCACCGCAGGAGAAGGCGGCGGCACCGGCACCGGCGGCGCACCCGTCGTCGCCAACATCGCGCGCTCGCTCGGCGCCCTGACGATCGGCGTGGTCACCCGCCCGTTCACGTTCGAGGGCCGGCGACGCGCGAACCAGGCGGAGGACGGCATCGCCGAACTCCGCGAAGAGGTCGACACCCTCATCGTCATTCCCAACGACCGACTGCTGTCCATCTCGGACCGCCAGGTCAGCGTGCTCGACGCGTTCAAGTCGGCCGACCAGGTACTGCTCTCGGGCGTCCAGGGCATCACCGACCTCATCACGACCCCGGGTCTGATCAACCTCGACTTCGCCGACGTCAAGTCGGTCATGTCCGAGGCCGGATCGGCGCTCATGGGTATCGGATCCGCCCGCGGCGACGACCGCGCGGTGGCCGCCGCGGAGATGGCGATCTCCTCGCCGCTCCTGGAGGCGTCCATCGACGGCGCCCGCGGTGTCCTGCTCTCCATCTCCGGCGGCAGCGACCTCGGTCTCTTCGAGATCAACGAGGCGGCGCAGCTGGTGAGCGAGGCGGCCCACCCGGAGGCGAACATCATCTTCGGCGCCGTCATCGACGACGCGCTCGGCGACGAGGTCAGGGTCACCGTGATCGCCGCCGGGTTCGACGGCGGACAGCCGCCGGCCCGTCGCGAGAACGTCCTGAGCGCCGGTTCCACCAAGCGTGAGGACCAGGCTCCGCCGGTCCGGGCGGCCGAGCCCGCCCGTCAGTCGGGCGGACTGGGTTCCGTGCCCTCCCGCGAGGAGGCCCCGGTCCAGGCCGAGCCCGCCCCGGCGGCGAACGAGAACCCGCTTCCGCCGGTCTCTCCGCCGCACGTCCCGACGGCCCGTCCCTACCAGGACACCCAGGCCGAAGAGCTGGATGTTCCGGACTTCTTGAAGTGATAGGTCCGCACGACGCAGTGCCCGCGGTGTTCTCGGCGGGAAGCGGCGCCCACTTCGCCTTCACCGACAGGTGGGGCGGGGTGAGCGCCGCTCCGTACGAGGAGCTCAATCTCGGTGGCGCGGTCGGGGACGACCCCGCCGCCGTACGTGCCAACCGCGAGCGCGCGGCCCGTTCCCTCGGTCTCGACCCGGCGCAGGTCGTCTGGATGAACCAGGTGCACGGGCGTGATGTGGCCGTGGTCGACGGTCCCTGGGGCGATACCCCGGACATCCCGGCGGTGGACGCGGTGGTGACCGCCAGGCGCGGGCTCGCCCTCGCCGTCCTCACCGCCGACTGCACGCCGGTTCTGCTCGCGGACCCGGTCGCGGGAGTCGTGGCCGCGGCGCACGCGGGCCGTCCGGGTCTGGTCGCCGGAGTCGTACCGGCCGCGGTCGAGGCCATGACCGCTCTCGGCGCCGAACCTTCCCGGATCACGGCGCACACCGGACCGGCCGTCTGCGGACGGTGTTACGAGGTTCCGGCGCCGATGCGGTCCGAGGTCGCCGGGGCCGTCCCGGCCTCGTGGTCCGAGACCAGCTGGGGAACACCGGCGGTGGATGTCACCGCCGGAGTCCACTCCCAGCTCGACGGCCTCGGTGTGAGTGACCGGCACCGTTCCCCGTTCTGCACACTGGAGTCGGGCGACCACTTCTCGTACCGCCGCGACCGCACCACCGGGCGGCTCGCCGGATATGTCTGGTTGGACTGATAGGGCATGACGGACCGTAGAGCTCAACTCGCAGCAAATCTGGCACAGGTGGAGGAACGCATTGCTTCCGCCTGTGCCGCGGCCGGTCGCAAGCGGGAGGAGGTGACCCTCATCGTGGTCACCAAGACCTATCCCGCGAGCGATGTGCGGATCTTGCACGGACTCGGTGTGCGGCATGTCGCCGAGAACCGTGACCAGGACGCGGCCCCCAAAGCCACCGCTTGTGCGGATCTGTCGCTCACATGGCACTTTGTCGGGCAATTGCAGACGAACAAGGTTCGTTCTGTGGTGAGTTATGCCGATGTCGTGCAGTCGGTCGACCGGACCAAACTGGTGTCGTCGCTCTCGGCGGCGGCCGTGCGCGGGGAGCGTGAACTCGGATGTCTCATCCAGGTCGCGCTCGACGCCGGGAGCGGCGAACGCGGCGACCGGGGCGGCGTCGGACCGGACGGGATCGAGGAGTTGGCGGCGGCGGTCGCGCAGGCTCCCGGGCTCAGGCTCGACGGTCTGATGACAGTCGCTCCGCTCGCCGGGCAGTACGCCGGCCGCCAACGGGCGGCGTTCGGTCGGCTGATGGAAATCTCATCCCGCCTGCGCGCGGACCATCCGGCTGCGAACATGGTCTCCGCGGGGATGAGTTCGGATCTCGAGGACGCGGTGGCAGCCGGAGCGACACATGTACGCGTCGGTACGGCGGTACTCGGAGTCCGACCCAGCCTCGGGTAACGTCGCGAAGCAAGTCGGACCACAGCAGAAAATATGGTCATTTCCGCCCAAGGCGGGCAGGCCACAGTGGATCGCGGGCACTTGGTGACGAATGCCGATCCACCACAGAGCGGAGGACTCGGAGCATGGCCGGCGCGATGCGCAAGATGGCGGTCTACCTCGGCCTCGTGGAGGACGATGGGTACGACGGTCCGGGGTTCGACCCCGACGATGAATTCGAACCCGAGCCGGAGCCCGAGAGGGACCGGCGGCGGCATCAGCCCCCGCATCAGGTGGAGCGGGAGCGCGATCGCGAACGGGACGAACCGGTACGAGTGGTACAGCCGCCCGCGCAGCGGGAGCCGGTTCAGCTCCCCGCGGAAAGCGGACGACCCGCCCGAATCGCACCCGTGGCATCCATCACACCTGAACGCCCGAACATGGAGAAGAACGCGCCCGTGATCATGCCCAAGGTCGTGTCCGAGCGGGAGCCCTACCGCATCACCACGCTGCACCCCCGGACCTACAACGAGGCCCGTACCATCGGGGAACACTTCCGTGAGGGCACTCCGGTGATCATGAATCTCACGGAGATGGACGACACGGACGCGAAGCGACTTGTCGACTTTGCCGCGGGACTTGTCTTCGGTCTCCATGGCAGCATTGAACGAGTGACGCAGAAGGTGTTCCTGTTGTCGCCTGCTAACGTCGATGTCACGGCGGAGGACAAGGCCCGGATCGCAGAGGGCGGATTCTTCAACCAGAGCTGAGAACACGACACCGGGAACGACCCGGCCGAAGAGGCCGGAGCTACGAGAGCCAGGGGAGAGGGAAGCGCGAGTTATGGGCGTCGCACTGGATGTGGTCTATATCGCGCTGATGTGTTTCCTCATCGTGCTGATCTTCCGGCTCGTCATGGACTACGTGTTCCAGTTCGCACGTTCATGGCAGCCGGGCAAGGCGATGGTGGTCGTACTAGAGGCCACCTACACAGTCACCGATCCACCGCTCAAGCTTCTGCGGCGGGTCATCCCGCCGCTGCGTCTCGGGGGCGTGGCACTCGACCTGTCCTTCTTCGTTCTGATGATCATCGTCTACATCCTGATCAGCATCGTGATCAGGCTGTGAGCGATACGGTCTTGCCGACTGCCGACGACTACGTAGAGGTGAAGAAGAGATGCCGCTGACCCCCGAGGACGTGCGGAACAAGCAGTTCACGACCGTCCGCCTCCGAGAAGGCTATGACGAGGACGAGGTCGATGCCTTCCTCGACGAGGTCGAATCCGAGCTGACGCGCCTGCTCCGCGAGAACGAGGACCTGCGCGCCAAGCTGGCCGCAGCCACGCGTGCTGCCGCGCAGAACCAGCAGCAGCAGGGCATGCGCAAGCCGGAGCCGCAGGATCGTCCCGGCGCGCCCGTTCCCGCCGCCATATCCGGTCCGCCGGTGCAGCAGCAGCCCCCGCAGATGGGCCCGCCCCAGCTGCCCGGTGGTGCTCCTCAGCTGCCCGCCGGTCCCAGCGGCCATGGCCCCCAGGGTGGCCACGGTCCCGGTCCGCAGGGCCCGCACGGCCCCGGCCCGATGCAGGGCGGCCCGATGGGCGGCGGCATGGGCGGCCCCATGGGCCACAACCCGCAGCAGCAGCAGATGCAGCAAATGCAACAGATGCAGCAGCCGCCGCAGATGCAGCAGCAGGGCCCCGGTGGCGACAGTGCCGCCCGTGTCCTCTCGCTCGCCCAGCAGACCGCCGACCAGGCGATCGCGGAGGCCCGTTCCGAGGCCAACAAGATCGTCGGCGAGGCACGCAGCCGAGCCGAGGGTCTGGAGCGCGACGCGCGAGCCAAGGCGGACGCCCTGGAGCGGGACGCGCAGGAGAAGCACCGCGTGGCGATGGGCTCGCTGGAGTCGGCCCGCGCGACGCTTGAGCGCAAGGTCGAGGACCTGCGTGGCTTCGAGCGCGAGTACCGCACGCGGCTGAAGTCCTACCTGGAGAGCCAGCTGCGTCAGCTGGAGACCCAGGCCGACGACTCGCTGGCCCCGCCGCGGACGCCGGCGACCGCTTCCCTGCCGCCGTCGCCCTCGCTGGCTCCGGCCGGTGCGGGTGCGATGGGTCACGGCATGGGTGGCAACCACGGCGGTCACACCGGCCAGCAGATGGGTGGCAACCCGTCCATGGGCGGTGGCCCCTCGTACGGTGGCCAGCAGCAGATGTCGCCCGCGATGACGCAGCCGATGGCACCGGTTCGGCCGCAGGCGCCGCAGCCGATGCAGCAGGCGCCTTCGCCGATGCGCGGGTTCCTGATCGACGAGGACGACAACTGAGCGGTTCGCGCTCGCTGAGCGCGTAGCCGTCGGCAGGCTGAGGGC